>JAISCD010000070.1 GCA_031265825.1 Treponema sp.
ACTAGAAAGTCGGAGTTCTGAACTAGAAAGTCGGAGTTCGGAACTTCAAAGTCGGAGTTCGGAACTTCAAAGTCGGAGTTCGGAACTAGAAAGTCGGAGTTCGGAACTTCAAAGTCGGAGTTCGGAACTAGAAAGTCGGAGTTCGGAGCTAGATAATCGGAGTTCAGAACTAGAAAGTCGGAGTTCGGAACTTCAAAGTCGGAGTTCGGAACTAGAAGTTCGGAGTTCCGAGCTAGATAATCGGAGTTCAGAACTTCAAAGTCGGAGTTCAGAGGTGAATTAGTTCTGTTTGCCTAAGTCGTTCCGCTTTGCCCGCTCCCACGGGTGTAGGTGTAAAGCGGCTGCGGGTAGACTGTGGTGAGAGTTTGCGCTTTATATCTTTTTTAATTCCTATTGATATATTTATTCAATTCATTTAATTTTCTAATCTCATAAGTCGGTATTATTTCCGTGTGATTTATATCACCCGATTTATTAAACCAACAACTGTCAATACCCGCGTTATTCCCTCCCGCTATATCCGCGGAAATAGAGTCGCCAATAATAAGTATTTTATCTTTTTCAACTTGTTGAATATGTGTAAAAACATATTCAAAATATAAAGTCTGCGGCTTTTGAAACCCAATAAACTCTGATACAAAAAAATCAGAGACATATTCTTTAATCAACGAATGTTCAATTCTTGACTTTTGTGTTGATAAAATCCCATTTGTTACAATATAAATCTTTTTATTACAGGATATTATTTCTCTACATATTTCAAAAGCGCCTTCAATTAAAAACGATCCTTTGCCAAACTCGTTTAAATACATTTCATTAAAATTATTAGCATCGTAATAAACACCAATATCGTTAAAAAGATGTGTAAATCTTAACGTTTGTAATTCTGCTTTTGTAATTTCGCCTTTCTCATAGCTTTCCCATACTTGAGAATTTATTTCTCTATATTTTAAATGTGTACTTTCAGAATAAGTAAATCCACAATAATCAAACATTATTTTTAATGCGTTTGCCTCTGCCATGTCATAATCAAATAATGTTCCGTCCGCGTCAAATAAAAACAGATCATATTTCTTCATTTTTTAACCTCACAAAAATATTTTCTTCTATATGATATTACACCATATTATTTATGAGTTCTTGTTAAATAGATTTTAGTTTACATTCAGCCTAAAATTCTGTCGGCTACTATATTCACAATACTACGAGTCAAGCAGGGGAAGCGGGAGTTGTTTTTTTACTGAGTTGTTTCTGTGAATACCGCTTCGCTTTCCGGTATTTTGACGGATGAAAGCTTGAGCGTTACTTGTTCGTTGGGTTCAAGCCCGCGTCGCAGGAGAACTTGCGTCTCCATGCCAAGGCTGGGAATCATTATCACGGATTTATTGCCGCGTTTTTCCATCATAAAGCCGTCCCAGAGCGAGTTTTTCTTATCGGCTAGGTACACCGCCGTCCAATGGGCGCGGGAAGCGCGTTCAGCCCGGACCGTTGCCACGGCTGACGCATCGCCTGCTACAAAGCGGGCGAATAGCTCGTCCTCTTGAATGACGTCCGTTCCTTTCAAGAAGGCGCGAATCTGCTCGTGCGCCAAAAGATCACCGTATCGCCGCAAAGGGCTGGTTACTTGGGTGTAGGCTGAAAGTCCAAGTCCAAAATGAAAACCCGGTTTCGTGGAGATAGAACGCGGACGCATACAACGCCGTATCTGATAAGAGCCAGCCATACCGGATAAAATCTCTCTGGGAAAGTCTCCCGCTTCTTGCGCCACAAACGGGAAGGGAAGTTGGCGGTCTATCGCCCACTGAGCAGTGGCTTCGCCAGCGAAAAGCATACATTCACGCACCATGTTTGCGGAAGTGTACGCTGTTAGCGGCTCTATGGTGATGTTTCGCTCCTTTACCATGACATGAACTTCGGGGAGGTCTATGTTCACCGCACCCGCCTCTGTTCTGCGGCGTAGGTTGTTCTCTGCAAACGTGAAGAGTTCTTCTAATTCGGCGAGGCTGTCCGCTGATTCGTAGGTAAGGCGCGTTACTTTCACCCACGAGGGGAAAATCTCTGTGCTTGCAAGGGAAAAATCTTTGTTTAAGGCCATCTTAAACGTAAGGGCGGGCGATTTTTCCGATATCCCCAGGGCGAATACGGAAAGGCTGTCTTCACAGAGCATACGAGAGACGACTTCTGGGAGGTAGAGAGTGGCACCGCGGGCGCGCGCCGACCGATCCACGGCGCTGTTGGGTAGGATTGCCGCGGCCGGGTCTGAAACGTGGACAAAAAGGCAGTTGCTATCAAAAGAGACCGCGTCGTCTGGGTCGGTTGACCACGCATTGTCAATGGCAAACGCGGGTAAATCCGTCAGGTCTACACGGTCTTCATCGGGTATAGGAGGAACCGATTCTTGCGCTGGAGCTAGTTGGCATCCAAACCGCGCGGGGTGCGGGTTCACAAAGGAATCCCACACTTCTGTTTCCAAGAGGAGGCGGTGCGCGTTCTCTTGTGTTTCCGTTATACAGATGTCTCGTAAGGTGCGGCTCTTTTCAGTCCGCCCGTAAGCTAGGGCTTCTACATCTTGCAGAAATTTACTGTCCTGGGGGAGGAGTTTCTTTTCTTTCAGTCGTTTGAGGAATTCATTCCGTTCCGCCTGGGCATCTTGTCTATTTGAACGTTTTCTTTCTCGCGCCGCGGCGTCTTCGCTTGTACGAACTTGAATGGAATGAACGGTTCCATGAAAATACAGCCCGTCTACGAGGACGTTGAATAACGACCATGCAGACGCGGGCGAGTATTCGCCATAGACAAGTTCGGCAAGTTCCGCAAATGCGATCTGTCCGCCTTCCACAAGTTCCCATGCGCTACGCACGTCTCCTTTAAGGAGGCGTATATCCGCAAGGGAACAGGGTCCTGGGTGGAGGACTTCAACGTCTCTCTCGCGGACGTTGAGTTTCTCTGCTCCTAAAGTTATGCTTATTTTTTCATTGATTTCAACTATAACGGCGGGTTTGTTTTTGTAAGCAACAAGACTCTTTTCACGCATTGATTTCCTTAACAAAGGGCAAACAAGACGCTTTTTAATCTAAGATTGCATGATGTGTCTAGGAAAAAGTCGTCTGTTTTGGGCGCTAGAGGATTCGAACCTCTGACCCCCACGGTGTAAACGTGATGCTCTAACCAGCTGAGCTAAGCGCCCTATGCCCAGAAGAAGACTCGAACTTCCATGCTTTTGAAGGCACTGGTACCAGAAACCAGCGTGTCTACCAATTCCACCATCTGGGCTTTTTAAAACAATAGAAGATTGTTAAAAAATTGGACGATACTGGATTTGAACCAGTGACTTCTACCGTGTGAAGGTAACACTCTCCCGCTGAGTTAATCGTCCAGGAACAAAATATATAGAAATTAACTAGTTGATAATAACAGTTTCTAAAGATATTGTCAAGAGTTTTGGAATATAAATTTCTGTTTACCGTATTATAAACCGAAGTGAAGATTTTTAGCATCGTATGCGCTGGAATATGGGACCATAGCACGGCGGAAAGCCTATGCCTTGTCAGTTCCCTCTGTTTATGCTATGATAAAACCATGATAACGATTACAAATATGTGCTTGAGCTACGGCGAGCGCACGCTTTTCAAGGATGTGAATCTGAAGTTTGTGCCCGGCAACTGCTACGGCGTCATCGGAGCAAATGGCGCGGGCAAATCAACCTTTCTAAAGATTTTGTCCGGCGAAATAGAACATGATAAGGGTGAAATATCAATAGGCTCAGGACAACGAATAGCGGTCTTGCGCCAGGACCACTTTGCTTTTGAACAATATTCGGTGATTGACACCGTGATTATGGGCTATCCCAGACTCTACGAGGTGGGACGGGAACGGGACGCCATATATATGAAAGAAGATTTCTCGGATGCTGACGGCATACGTTCCGCGGAGCTAGAAGCTGAATTTGGGGAACTCGGCGGCTACGAAGCCGAGGCCGAGGCAAGCAAACTCCTTTCTGGACTCGGCTTGGACGAGGCGGATCATTCCAAAATGATGTCTGAGATTGATGAGACGAGGAAGGTTCGCGTCTTATTGGCGCAGGTGCTTTTCGGCGCCCCCGGTATTCTTCTCCTTGACGAGCCGACGAATGGTCTTGATTTGGAATCTATCTCTTGGCTTGAGGATTTTCTCATTGACTTCCCCAATACCGTTATCGTGGTGAGTCACGACCGCCACTTTCTCAACAGCGTCTGCACGCACGTCGCGGACGTTGATTTCGGCAGAATCACCCTCTATGCGGGCAACTACGATTTCTGGTTTCAAATGAGTCGTATTTTGCAGAAACAGTCGCGGGAGCAACAGAAGAAAAACGAGGAGAAAGCCCGTGAACTGAAGGAATTTATCGCCCGTTTCTCGTCAAATGCCGCAAAGAGCAGACAAGCGACCAGCAGAAAGAAAGTTTTAGAGAAGCTCGACCTTAATAACATCCTCGTAACGAGTCGTAAATTCCCCTTTGTTGGCTTCAAACCTGAACGCGAGGTTGGAAATAACATCCTCAGAATAGAAAAATTATGTAAGAAATCGCCAGAAGGAGAGGTTATTCTGAATAATTTCAGCCTCGTCGTCAATAAGGGAGACAAAATCGCCTTCGTAGGACAGGAACACAATGCCAAAACCGCGCTTTTCGACATCATTGCGGACGCTCAAAAGGCGGATGACGGAAATTATTATTGGGGACAAACGATCTCGGCGGCTTATTTCCCAAAAGAAAACTCCCGATTCTTTGATTCCAATCTTTCAGTTACGGAATGGCTTAAACAATTTTCGCCCGATCAAGATGAAACCTATGTGCGGAGTTTTTTAGGGCGTATGCTTTTCTCTGGGGACGAGGCGTTAAAACCGGTGAACGTGCTTTCAGGTGGTGAAAAAGTGCGCTGTATGCTTGCCAAGCTGATGCTTTCCGGCGCGAATGTGCTGATTTTAGACGAACCGACCAACCACCTTGACCTTGAAGCCATCACCGCGCTGAACGATGGGCTCTCCGCCTTCACAGGCATCGTCCTGTTCAATTCGCATGACCACGAGTTTATCAATTCCTTGTCTTCTCGAATCGTGGAGATTCTGCCCGGATCCGAGAAGCTCATCGACCGTATGATGCCCTTCGACGACTATCTGAAGGACGAATCGGTCAAAGAATCACGCGCCGAAGCCTATCACCACGCGGAACGGCTCAAGATTTAGCGAAAAGGCTGTAAAAAACCCCGAAAAGCCGACAGTACGCGCCGTACAGTCGGCTTTTTTTCTTAATTCAGCCCGCGATTAGAGACTTGACCCACAAAACAACCCCAATACTGTCGAATCAAGACATAATTTGATTGGTTACAGACATAATTTGATTGACTATAGACATAATTGAATTGGCTCCAGACATAATTAAATTACCTATAGACATAATTGAATTGGCTCCAGACATAATTGAATTACCTTTAAACATAATTGAATTGCCTATAGACATAATTGAATTACCTTTAAACATAATTGAATTGGCTCAAAACATAATTGAATTACCTTTAAACATAATTAAATTGGCTTTAAACATAATTGAATTGGCTCCAGACATAATTAAATTGGCTCCAGACATAATTGAATTACCTTTAAACATAATTGAATTGGCTCCAGACATAATTGAATTACCTTTAAACATAATTAAATTGGCTCAAAACATAATTGAATTGGCTTTAAACATAATTAAATTGGCTCAAAACATAATTGAATTGGCTTTAAACATAATTAAATTGACTAGAGACCTTTACTATGAACTCTAACTATGGGGGCAGGTGACATTTTCGTGAAAGCTGTTATACTATAACCTCAAGAGGAGAAGCGTCCGTTGATTCAAACAAATATTTTGGAGCGTGAAATTACGCAGTATACAAACAAATACCATTCGCCATTAGGCGGTATTACTATGGCGAGTAATGACGAAGCATTGACCGGGCTATGGTTTGACCATCAGAAATATTTTGGCGACACTCTGTCTGCGGAACATGAGGAACGAGACCTGCCCGTATTTGAACAGGCAAGACAGTGGCTTGATATGTATTTTCGCGGAGAAAACCCTGACTTCACGCCGCCGTTGTCGTTATATGCCACGCCATTTCGCCTTGCGGTCTGGGAAATATTGAAGTCTATCCCCTACGGGCAGGTTATGACGTATGGAGACATTGCAAGCGTCATTGCGAAACAAATGGAGCTGAAAAGTATGTCCGCACAGGCAGTAGGCGGCGCGGTGGGGCATAATCCGATTTCTATCATCATTCCATGTCATAGGGTAGTTGGAAGCAACGGCAGTTTAACAGGATACGCGGGTGGTATTGATAAAAAAATCAAACTGCTTGCCCTTGAAAAAACCGACGGACGGCATTTGCTCGTTCCAAAGAACGGAACGGCGTTATAATACATCAAAGAGGAGACATCGCGGAGGCTCCGCTTGTGGTGTCAGGGGTGTCAGACGTGTCGGGGAAGCGTAACGAGGCGGGACGCGGTGTCTGAGAGGAAAGAGCAGAGAACAAGGCGGCAGTGTCAGAGACGCGGTAACCTAGCGCGGGAAGTAGTAATGGTGTCAGACGTCGGCTTACGCCCCGTCTTCCTTTGCTCATTGCTCATTATTAATTGCTCTTTATTATTTCGCCTTCCTTTGCTCATTCCTCTTTATTAACTGCTCTTTATTATTTGGTGTCAGACATCGTTACAAAAAAATAGCGGGGTTCTGCGCTTGTGCAAGCCCCCGCTGGTATCAGGTATTATTCACTTTACTCTTTGCTCATTGCTATCTGCTCATTCCTCATTCACAGACCGCGCCACTCTGAAGCCGATATAGTTTTGTTTCGCGGTGTGAGCCGCCTGAGAGCGGTTCGCGGAGCGGAGAAACCGGGCTTCGCTGTCCCAACTACCGCCGCGGATGACGCTGTTCCCCGTAAGCGCCCCGTCCATACTCGTTTGCGAGTATTCCTTGTATTGATCCCAGCACCATTCATAGACGTTGCCGTGCATATCATATACGCCCCAGGCGTTGGGGGGAAAACTGCCGACCGGCGTTGTCTTTGCGCGGAAGGCGCCCCTGCTTGCGCCGTTGTAAGGATAGCGTCCGTCAAAATTCGCCGTATCTGGAGAGATCCTCGCGCCCGTGTTGAAAATTGTCGTGGTTCCCGCGCGGCACGCATATTCCCACTCAGCTTCGGTAAGGAGCCGATACCCGTCGGCATCGTGATCCCAAGATATTCCGGCTTCGGAGATCGCGTATACCGGCGTCAGATTCTCGCTTGCGCTCTTCGCGTTGCAGAATTCAACGGCGTCAAGCCACGTTACCTGCTCAACCGGAAAGTCCGCTCGCTTGAAAGCGCTCGGATTCTTCCCGGTGAGGGACTCGTATTCGGCTTGAGTTACTTCAAATTTGCCTATAAGAAAAGCGCCAACCGCTACTTGATGGGCGGTTTCGTCCGAATCGTGGGAAGGCTCGTTGGACGGACTCCCCATAGTGAATACGCCGCCTTCTATTCTCAACATATTTTCCGTAGGATTCAGAGAAACACGAGAAATGTCAGGCATATTCCGAATTAAGGCGGCTGAGACTTGCGGGATTATCGCCAAGTCTTCGGAGAAAACGCGGAATTCTTTTTCTCCTTCGGTGAAGAAACTCGCGTCAGCGGTATTGAGAATCGAAGCGAGGAAGAGATTTACCGTGCCAAGGCTCAGAATATCGCCCTTCAGGATATAGGGGACGTTGATGTTCGTTCCGATTGTCTTGACTTGTTCAAAGTTGACGATACCCGAATAGGGATGCGTCGCGGTTGGGTCTAGTTTGTTAGTGGAAACTGACCAGGGGAATACGGCGTATTTTCCCGTCTTGGCAAGCTCGATTGCCGTAGCGTACTTGACCGTTTCCGCCCTTAGCCCGTTCACGCCCGTATAGAAAGGCAGGAAGACTAGTTTTGGAAGGTTGGGACTCTCCCGTGTTGCCAACACGAATCTATTGATGATTTCTGGAAGAACCGAGCGCAGTTCTTTTATTTCGATGAATTTGCGATAATCGCCTGTCAAAAGCCGCATAGTACCCGTTTCCACAATGGAAAGAAACGCTATATTTCCATTACCCACGCGCTCCGTCTGCACAACTACGGCTAAATCCGCGTGAAAAAGCGTTTTAAGCGCGTCCTCCGAAGCGGCGGGCGGGACACTCAACAGTATCTCGTCAAAACTGTTGTCTGAAGCGACCAGATTAAAGGCGTTACGTATCTCCGGCGCGCGGGACAGAAGCACCATGAGCGCTTCTTCTCCGGCGTTACTTTCTTCGGTGAACGACATGATAGTCAACGTAGGCTTTATTTGGGCGGACGCCATGAAAGCCGTCATAAAAAATAGGGGTAACCATTTCTTCATAAACCTCTCCTTATGTGAGTGAATGATTCTATTATACTTAAAAACGAAAAATATAATAGGGGGTAAGATCATAACTTTTCTCATTAACAATAATACGCCGAGAAAACCCCGGTCTAAAAAAGAACCAAAAGCCGAAGAATAGAAGGCGCTCCCAGCCTCTTGGAATGTATTCTAGAAGTCCTAGAATGTGTTCTAGAAGTCTTGGGGTATGTTCTAAGAGTCTTGGGGAGTGTTCTAGGAGTCTTGGGGAGTGTTCTAGAAGTCTTGGGGTATGTTCTAGGAGTCTTGGGGAGTGTTCTAGGACTCTTGGAATGTGTTCTAGGACTCTTGGAATGTGTTCTAGGAGTCTTGGGGGGTGTTCTAGGACTCTTAGGATGTATCCCAAGCCTCTTGGAAGGTGTTCTAGGAGTCTTGGAAGGTGTTCTAGGAGTCTTGGGGGGTGTTCTAGGACTCTTGGGGGGTGTTCTAGAAGTCTTGGAATGTGTTCTAGAAGTCTTGGGATGTATCCCAAGCCTTCTAGAAGGTGTTCTGTGACTCTGGGGATGTATCCCAAGCCTTGCGCGATACAGCCCCAGACTCGCGCGATACATCCCCAGACTCGCGCGATACATTCCCAGAGTCGCGCAATGTACTCCCTGACTCGCGGAATACATTCCCAGAGTCGCGCGATACAGCCCCAGAGTCGCGCAATGTATTCCCTGACTCGCGCGATACAGCCCTAGACTCGCGGGATGTATCCCCAGAGTCGCGCGATACAGCCCCAGACTCGCGTAATGTATCGCTTTTAATTTTATTAACGGCTTCTTATAGCCGCCTCTATTTTGTAACGAAATTATGGAAGTCCCAAAGATGATTGGGAACAAGGATTTTGCGTAGCAAGGACCAGCGCCGATAAGACGCGGCGCTGACCCCCTCTACAAAGGCGTCTAGCGCAGACCGGGGCTTTTCGTAGCCCACGCCGCCGCGATCAAGCGGCTCAGCGTAAACAGTCCTGTCATGCGCCGTTTACGCTTTTATATCACTCTCTCTTTTATTTTGTGTAAGGATGATTTTTGCGAAATCTTATTCGCATAATTTACATATTCGCGTAGGTTTTTTGCCCCGCTGTCTCTCAATAACTTTTCCTGCAATTCATATTTGAATTTTATACAGTCCAATTGCTTTTCTTCTTTATTCACTGTATTATCAGCGGGCGATTTTCGTTCTCTCTGGCCAAGATTTGAACCGTGTTGTATAAATATTGATACCCGCGCTTGCCTGTTTCGTCATAAAAATAGCGGTCTGTGTGCCAATGACCGCACCACCACTGTTGGCACGTGATCTTTGCGTCTATTTCGTCATTCAATAACGCGACTTCATCGCCGTATTTGTCCGATCTCGCCATTATATCCCTGCAAGCTAGGGCGTTTATCCTTTCAGGACCGGTATGAGACAGAACAAAATCAAAGGAATGTTCTCTTTCAAGCAGGGCGAACACATCATCTTTCTCCTGCTCCGACCAATACTCACCAGCCCACCAACTCTTTCCCGGAGTACGATACGCCCTATCAACGGATAGCGCCCCGCCCAATACGAGAAATCTCCAGCCGTCAATGGTATATACCTTGCCCCGTTTCAAATAAGAAACCAGCGGGCTTATCTGGTATACAGTCTCTCCAAGCCCCATATCAACCTCTGGTATATCGGTTCTCCCCAGAATAGGCTCATGGTTGCCAACAACGCAAAGCACGGGAAACGGGCGATAGGCAAGCACTTCGTAATTGTAAGCGTCGCCTTTTTGGTTGTTCGGCCATAAAAAGCCCCCGTCTCCGAGAATGACATGGTAGTCTATCGTTTGATACGTATCTATTCCGAAATGTCCCATCAAAGAGTGTTTAGAAATTAAAGATAGTTCATTTTTGGAATTAGCATGGAAATCCCCAGAAAGTAAAATCGCCATAATGTTCTCCTTTTAGTATTGTTTTCTTCTCACTTAAACGATAATCGCCGCTATGTATACGGAAAATAATGCTCTGCTTTTGATTGAAATTCCTTAACCGTTGTTATTTTATTGCTTGTGTCAAATTCAATGATTGAAACCCCGTCAAATGAATGTTTATTTAACGGAGTCTCACATTCAAAAAACCACTCTACTATTACAGCATTATTCTGCCAAAAGAATCGCTTTATATCCCACCGTAAAACCTTATTTTCTTCTTGCCAATCATTAAACCACCGCGTAACCTGTTCTTTCCCATTATATTCAGGTCCATAACACTCACTATATATGATATTTAAAGAGAAATATTCTTCAATAACACTTATCTTATTGTCTATCCATGATTGGAAATACTGCTTTATTATTTCCTTTTTGCTCTCAAACTCATTCATTTTCCTAGCCTCCGTTTTCTTGTTTATCTATCTGTTTAAAAATCAACGACGGATATTCAGCGTTTCTTCCCTTCCCAACCTAAAAGCCCGCTTGTTTGCGTCAACCACCTCCTGCCCTTTAGCCGTAAACGTTTCCTCAATGGTTGCCTCCATGTCTTCGATAGAAATAGGGAGGAACAGAGAAGCCGCGCCCACCATAACCATGTTGACCGCCTTAGGGAGACCAGCGGATTTGCTGAGAGCAACTGCATTGATAATGCCATGAATCGGGAAACGTTCTATGTTTTTCAACACGAGCGCACTATCCGGATAGTCAGGTATATTAACAAACGGGGCGTCTGTAGTGAGCAAAGCGCCGTCTGGCGACAGGAAGTCCGCATAACGGAGACTCTCAAGCGGTTCCATAGAAACGATGAGGTCTGCACAACCCTTCGGCACGAGATCGGACGCTATTGCCATGTCCGCAATGCGGAGATGGGACAAAACCGCGCCGCCCCTCTGCGCCATGCCGTGAACCTCGGACTGTCTTACAAAAAAACCGCTCTTCACAGCGGCTTTGGCGATAACGGCGGCAACGGACAACACCCCTTGTCCGCCTACTCCCGCCAAGATAATGTCTTTCTTCATAGCGCTAGTATATTTCACTACCCGTGCCATGGTCAATAGGTTACAAACCTTCTCGTTGAAAACGCCCGTCAGCGACCTGATACACCATTGTATCGCCTTTGCCGTAACGCTCGTAAGGCTCTTCGGGGAGGAAAGTGTAAAAAGCTTGGTTGTATTCCGGGATGGATTCCAGAAACCTACGGCGTTTCTCCGGGTCAAGTTCTAAAAGCACATCGTCTAAGAGCAGAATCGGTTTTTTTGCGGTTACGAACAAGAAACGCCGCGCCTGCACAACACGCAACAACAGCGCCAACAGGCGACGCTGTCCGGTAGAGGCGTTTCGCGCAAACTCAACGCCGTCGTGGGTGAACAGATAACGGTCCCGGTGGGGTCCAGAAAGAGTCGCCCCGAAAGCCGCGTCGTTCTCACGCTTTGTTTTCAAGAATTCAACCACTTCCCCCGCATCGTCTCCTATGCCATCCTTCCAACTTGGAACATAACGGATTTGTATATTGCTTATGCCGGAAACTTGTTCATAGAGCGGGGCGAATATTTCCGAAAAAAGCCGCGCGGATTCTGTTCGTTTCTTCATAATATTAACGCCGTAAAAAGCAAGCTGTGAATCAATAGCGTCAAGTATTGCGAAATCAGGCGACTCTTTCAATATATTATTGCGGGTTTTCAGAATTTTGCGAAAGTTACGCAGGTCGTCCAGATACAGTGGGTCGTAGAGACTCTGGGTTTGGTCAAAAAACCAGCGCCTATTTTCCGGGGCGCCAGTAGCAAACGCCATATCCTCGTGGCAAAATACGATACATGGCATTACGGAAAGCAATTCCTTGCGGTCATCAACTTTTTTCCCGTCAATAACCACGCTTTTTTTACCGTTCTCTATTTTAACGGTTGTTTTGCCATTTCCGCCCTCTTCAGAAACACGCTTCGCTATAACAACGCTCGGACCCTTCCCGTCTTTTACAAGATCGCGATCATTGGCGCTCCGAAACGAAGAAGCGTAGGAAGAAAAGTAAACGGCTTCAAGGAAGTTTGTTTTTCCCTGTCCATTTTCACCAACTAAGAAAACATCACGCGCCGAAGTATTGACTTCCGCGTCCACTAAATTACGAAAAGAGAAAAATTGTAGAGACGCTATCCACATGAACCCTCGTTTAACAAACAAAAAGGGTGTTTATGGGACTATTTCCCTCATAACACCCTTTGTTTATTCTGTAAAAAGAAACCCTACGGTTGCATTGGCATGACGATATGCAGAAAATCACCCTGCGGTTCGGGGAAAATCGTTACCGCTTTGACGGTATTGGTAAACTGTATGTTGATTTCTTCTTCGCTCATTACCTTGAACGGCTGTTCGATATAGTGGTAATTCATGGCAATGGACAATTCTTCGCCATCGTATCTACAGGGAATTTCTTCGTTTGCGACACCCAAATCGCTTTCTTCCGAAGAAATGGAAAGCACGCCGGGGGAGAGTTTCAGGTGTACGCGCTCAGGCTTTCCCACCAACGGTTCCACTCGGTGCAAAGCGTCAAGTAATTCAAGACGATTTACCGAGAAGACGTTTTCCTGACTTTCAGGAATGACTCGCTGGTAATTCGGGAACTGCCCCTCAATGAGAAGCGACGACAAGTTATATGAGCCGAAGCGGATAAAAATATAGCGCTCCGTAACGGCGATGGAAATAAGCCCTTCGTCACCAGCGCGTTTTGTGATTATGTTCAAAATCTTCGGTGGCACAATGACAGGATCAAACGTAGGAACGTCTTCACCAACACTTTTTTTGATAAGCGCGAGGCGTCTCCCGTCTGTCGCAACCATGTTAAGCTTGTCTTCGATTCTCTCCAAGAAAACACCGGTCATAAAGTAACGAGTTTCGTCATCGGAAACGGCAAAGACCGTCTGATGGATCATGTCTTTGAAGTCCTTTATTGGTATCGAGAAGAAATTATCCTCGTTCAACTCAGGAAACTGCGGGAAACTGTCAGACGCGATGCTTCTGAGAGTATAGCGGAGTCTCCTGAGAGGTGTCTTTATGACAAGATTCGAATCAATTTGTTCAAATTCGACTTCTCCGTCTGGCAATACATTCAAGGCGCCCAAGAATTTATCGCAGAATACAGTAGTCGAGCCCGGCTCTATGACGTTGACCGGTACTTTTGTCTCGAAACTGACTTTAACATCGGTTGCTTTGATAATGAGCGAGTCATCTAAAGCCTCGATATAAATGTTCGATAGTATAGAGAAGGCGTTTTTAGACGCAACAATCTCCTGTGCTATCCCGATCTCTTTAAGTAAGATATTTCGTTCACAGGTGAATTTCATAGTTTTCCTCCATTCCTCTTAATTATATTTATATATATAATAGTAGTAGTTATAATAAGGACGGCTCACTTGTGGATATTGCATATTATTTATTATATTTCAAGTAATTAATCTTTCCACAAATTGTGGATAACTAACGCACTCTTTTCCACATATCCACAATCCTTATATAATATGCACATATTATACACTACTTATACAGAGTTTTCAACAACTAATCGCAAGAAAACGGTGTTTATGTGGAAAAAATCATAAGATTTCCACAAGAACACACTTTATAGTCGTGCGCAAATTCCCGCCATTTAGCTTGCCGATTCTGTTAGATCGATAGTATCTTTACTATATCTAATTTTTTTAAGAGAAATCCATTGAAGATAATAATAATCTTATCCGCTTTAGCGGGTTGTTTAATAGCTTCTTGCACCGGGAACGCTACGGTAAGACAGACTGTCGAGCCGATTTCTGAACCTACGGCGCGGGAAATTGAAGCTCCGATAACCTTTGACGACGACGTTGTGGGAATATCGTGGCGTTTATCCGAAATCAAGAAGGGCGTGGAAGCGGTATATGTAGACAGGGCGCAACTGGAAGCCGACGGCATGGGCGATGTGTATACCCTGCGTTTTGAGAATGGGAATGTGTCCGGTAAGGGAGCGCCGAACAATTTCCGCGCCCCCTACAAGGTTGAGAGCGCGTCGCTTTCAATTGGGTTAGCGGCTCGAACCTTGATAGCCTCCATCAGGGAACCCGTAGTCTTGCAAGAGAATGAATTCTTTGACTATCTCGCTAAGGTCAGTTCGTGGTCCCTTGCGGACGGTATTCTTACCCTTGCCACGGTGGACGCGGACGGAAGCGAAACAGCGCTATCCTTTAGCAGAAATGACTTACCTTAAAACCGTATTTTAGTCTACATTCCGTGATTGGACAGATTGGTTTCCACCTATCTTTACCCTGCTCTATGCTTGACACATACACATTGTTTATGACAAAATAATAACAAAGGAAATTATGCGGTACCAATACTGGAACGAAAGAATGGAGACGCTTCCTCGCGAGCAACTGCTTACGCATCAAGTAGAACTCCTCAAATGGGCGATTGAAAGCGCCCTACGGACGCCGTTTTATAACGAACGGTTGAAAAAAGCAGGTATAAACACACCAGATGACGTTAAAAGTCTTGACGATATTCGACGCATCCCCTTCACCACAAAACATGACTTACGAGATGGTTTTCCTTACGGTTTCGTAAGCGTGCCAAAAGACGATATTGTGCGCCTTCATGCTTCAAGCGGCACTACCGGCGCGCCTACTACCATTTATTTTAGCAAAGACGACCTCGTCCGCTGGACCAATTTCGTCGCCCGCTCGATCTATGCTACCGGCTGCAATAAGAGTGACGTTTTCCAAAATATGATAACCTACGGACTGTTTACCGGCGGACACGGCTTTCACGCAGGCGCAGAAGAAGTCGGTATGTTAGTCATACCGTCCGGCGCAGGCAACACGACCCGCCAGTTTCGGCTCATGCGAGACTTCGGGACGACTGTTTTGCACGCCACGCCAAGCTTCTTGCTTCATATAGAGTCTAAGATGCGTGAGGAAGGCTTTTCGCGGAATGATCTTCGCCTCCGTAAAGCTTTTGCGGGCGCAGAGCCGTATTCCGAAGACACGCGCCACCGTATCGAGGAATTACTCCACGTCGACGTTTATAATTCCTACGGTTTGTCCGAAATGAACGGACCTGGCGTGGCGTTTGAGTGTCAATGCAAAAGTGGGTTGCACCTATGGGAAGACGGTTATTTCGGCGAAATCGTCAATCCTGACACGTTGGAGCCTGTGCCTGACGGCGAAGTCGGTGAATTAGTACTCACCTGTCTCTGCCGTGAAGCGACCCCGATTCTGCGTTACCGCACCCGCGACTTATCTGCATTTTATCCAGAGCCGTGTGCGTGCGGGCGGACGCACCGTCGGCTACACCGCATCACCGGGCGTACCGACGATATGCTCATCATCAACGGCGTTAATCTCTTCCCCAGCCAAATCGAAGAAGTTATCATGTCCATGAAAGAAGTGGGCAACAACTACCTGATTGTGGTTGAAAAAGAGGGCGTTTTGGATAGATTAACCGTGAAAACCGAAGTGGGACCGGACATCTTCTGGGACGACGCCCGCCTTTTGAATGCGCTCAAGGAGAAAATCCGCAAGACCCTGCAAGCCTCGATCAGTATCAACCCGCGCGTGGAGTTGCACGAAAACGGCAGTCTGCCGGTTTCCGAAGGCAAGGCAAAGCGTGTGATTGATAACCGCGCTAAAGACGTATGAAGATCGCGTCTCAAAACAAACAGGGTTAGCTTCGGTGCGTATTAAAAGCCAATCGTTCCTTCTTACTATCGCCGTGCTGTTGCTCTTATGGCACGTTGCGGCGGTAGCGATCAACAAGGCATTTCTACCGCAACCCGTTGTGGTAGGCAAGGCGTTTCTGCGCCTCGCGGAGACCAAGTTGCTTTGGCGGCACACGTCGGCAAGTCTTTTACGTCTATTCTTGGCGATTGCCGCTGGCTTCTTCCCGGCCGCAGTCTTGGGTCTCATAGCGGGACGCTCGCCGCGGCTTAACGCCCTTCTGTCGCCCTTCATCTACATCATCCACCCCTTGCCCAAAGCGGCTTTTCTCCCCCTTATTATGCTGTTTCTGGGACTAGGTAACGCCTCTAAAGTATTTCTCCTTGCCTTTACCATCTTTAGCCAAGTTCTAATAGCCGCACGGGACGCTGCGGAGCGCGTGCCAGAGACAGCGATCCTCGCGGTAAAGTCTATGAACGCCGGGCCCTTTGCCGTATTCCGCCATGTCATTCTACCGTCCGCGCTACCCGACCTCTGCACCGGTCTACGTGTGAGCCTTGGCACCGCAACCGCGGTCCTATTTCTCGCTGAAACTTTTGCCTCTGACTCTGGACTTGGTTATCTGATCGTGGATGCGTGGACGCGAGTCGCCTACCCTGAGATGTTCGCGGCGATTCTTTCGTTGAGCTTACTCGGTCTCTTGCTTTTCGGTATAGTTGATGTATTAGAGAGGATTATATGCCCGTGGAAGCAATACGGCGGGACCCTATGAACCTCGATTTCTCCACTCCTTTAGTTATGTCCATAGTAAACTGCACAAACGACTCGTTTTATGCAGACAGCCGTGCCTATACGCCAGCGTCTGCGGTAGAGAAGGCTCTGCAAGCCGAGGCGGATGGAGCGGATATTATTGATTTCGGCGGGGAGTCCACACGCCCCGGTGCGGAATACGTCTCGGAAGACGAGGAATTGGCGCGTATTCTACCCGCAGTTGAAGGCTTCAGGCGGCAGTCGTGTCTACCCGTATCCATTGACACCCGAAAGGCGGCGGTCGCCCAAGCTGTTTTGTCCGTTGGCGCGGATATTATCAACGATGTATCGGCGATGGAAGATGACCGCGACATGGCGCGGGTATGCGCCGCTTACGGGGCTTACGTCGTGCTTATGCACAAGAAAGGCGTTCCAAAAACCATGCAAGTGTCGCCGCTTTATGGAGACGTGGTCGCTGAAGTTGCGGGGTATTTGCAGTCGGTCGCGGAACGGGCTGTAGCCGCGGGCATTGCGGACGACCGTATTATACTCGACCCGGGTATAGGATTCGGCAAAAACACGGAAGACAACATAGCGCTTATCAGAGAACTCGCCCGCCTCCGCGCTTTGGGCTATCCTGTTCTTATAGGACTTTCCCGTAAAACCGTCATTGGACGCGTCACGGGCAGGGACGTAGCCGACAGACTCGCGGGCACGCTTGTCGCAAACACGATCAGCGTCCTTGCGGGCGCAAATATCATCCGCGTTCACGACACGCGGGAACACGTTGACTTAATAAAAATATTCAAAGCCTGCGCTTGTGTGTAATCGCCAAGCCGCCGCCGTGGACGGATTTAACTCACGACGAAGGTGTCTGACACCACATCGCTTTGGGCATTTGGGCACAGCCTGTTTAATGACTCTGAAATCAAGACTTGGGACGACTGTACCAAAACCCGGAACACGAGTACTAAAGCCTCATCTCTACGGAATGCCGCCTAATCCGCTGTCCTTGCGAAGAAAAATTCTCTCCGCAAGGACAGCGGCTACCTTAATGCGTCGTTAGCCGTTAATCTGGATAACCCGTTTCTGACTTTCTGTCTGTTTTTTTATTTCTAGGCTGAGTACACCGTTCTTAAATGTCGCGGAAATAGCGTTTGGATCGGCGTTGTCAGGAAGCTGAAATACCCTGCTGAAAGAATGTTGTCTACGCTCACGGATGATGTAGCGTTCTTCGTCTTTCTTGGTCGTTTCGGCTTCCGCCTGTTTGGACTCGATGGTAAGCCTGTTACCGTCTACGTGAACCTTGATGTTCTGCTCGGCGTATCCGGGCAGTTCCGCGGAAAGTAAATACGCGGCGTCAGTTTCCTGAAGGTCCACAGCCGGGAAATCTAAGCCTCGGTTCAGCAGACTTGCGGCGGATTTTACCGGCATATTCCCAAAAAACGACTCCATGTAATGATCGAATTCGTCCATGAAGTTTGGGCGATATAAAGTTAATGTTTTCATAATGTCCCTCCTAATTAATCGGACTAATATAATCGGCGTCCATACGGACAACCATTGTTCTATGAGGCGATCCAGAATTTCGATTTCCGAATTTTTTCTTTCCTCATTGATTATACAAGCAATCACCGTGCCAAATTAAAGATATATAAATTAACTATGGACATGAAGAGAGATATTATTATAAACAGGCAAGTATACGCACACCTTTCGGGTATGCAAAAGCGTCTTGCTTTGCCACCTTTTATATCTAAACTTGACCCACCAACGGCGGATCGTGGAAGGTGTCTGACACCACGTCGTCTAGAAAACTAGTTAGGCGGTGGAGCCGATGATATAAACTGCCAAACACCCATTCCGCCGCTCGTTCCACGAGTCCAGCCTTCACGGGATTCTCTGCGATGTACTCCCGTACCCGCAAAAAGTCCGTTATTCCGCTGATTATCCGGGAATAAAACCGTTCTCCCCAGACATGACCCGTCCGTCCAGTCGCCTTATTCCACGCTTTGGCGAAATTGCACTTTATCCATTGCATTATTTGCGATAAATTACCGTCTTTACCCGGTTTTATCGATAAATGAACATGATTTCCCATGATACAGAAGTCCAATAGCTGGAAATTGAACTTCAGCTTCGCCTTTTTGATGAAAGAAAGTAAGAGCTTCTTGAATCGGGGATC
>JAISCD010000109.1 GCA_031265825.1 Treponema sp.
AAAGGAGGGATAACGGAAGAAGGGATAAAAATAATAGGGGAAAAGTTACCTGAAGTAATAAATGAAATTTTTGAAAAAACACTAGAAAAAAGGAAAATAATAACAGAAAAGGTAAAGAACGATTTTTAAAATTATAGGATATATATACAAGTACGGGCAAATGGCACATAACAGGACTGTTTACGCTTTACCGCCACGGTGGTTTTGGGTGCAAAATATCGTAAACAGCCGGAATGTTAGACGAATGATCCTTAAAATTTGCGGAAAATATATTGACAAAGATAAAAAATATCTTATACTATTATGTAAGGAGATATAGACAATGGAAACAATAGCGGCAATAGAAAACAGAAGAAGCATTAGAAGATTTATTGATAAAGAAATCGATAAAAATATTATTGAAAAAATAATGGAAGCTGGTATTTTAGCACCTTCCGGGAAAAACGCCCAACCGTGGAAATATATTGTAGTAACAGGGAAAAATAAAACAGAAATGTTGAAAGCCATGAAAGAAGGGATAGAAAATGAAAAATCAGGCAATGGTATTCTTATACCCCATAAGCAACTTAATATCGCTGCCGAATATACAATGAAAATAATGGAAGAGGCGCCAATTACAATTTTTGTAATAAATACCGAAGGAAAAATACAACTAACTCAAACCATAGAAGAAAAACTGGAAGAAATGGTAAATATACAGTCAATAGGGGCGTCAATACAAAATATGTTACTTGCGGCATTTGATTACGGGATAGGAAGTTTATGGATTTGCGATATATATTTTGCATATAGAGGGTTGAGTAAATGGTTAAATACAGATCAGCAAATTATAGCGGCAATTTCATTTGGATATGCAAATGAAGAACCGTTAGCACGTCCAAGAAAGAAAATGGAAGAAGTAGTAGAATGGAGATAAAAATAATGGAGTATGACGGTACGTTGCATAACAGAACTGTTTACACTTCGCCACTGAAGTGGTTCGGGGTTCCAGTAGCCTATAGTTTGCCAGCTCTGGTCTTTTCTCGCAAAGATTACATTGTAAATAGCCGAGACGTTAGGCGAAATTGCCGCTGAAATTTCTTAAATAAATCTTTTGAAAATTATTGACAAAAATACACCATAGGATATTAAAGCATTATGTGGATTATATACGCATTATTATCAGCATTTTTCGCGGCATTGACTTCAATTTTGGCAAAAATTGGTATTGAAAATATAAATTCAAATTTGGCTACGGCAATACGGACGATTGTAGTTTTAATTATGTCGTGGACAATTGTTTTTATAAATGGAAAGCATAATGGCATTATAAATATCGAGCATAAAAATTTAATCTTTTTAATATTATCTGGAATAGCAACCGGATTGTCATGGCTATGTTATTATAGGGCTTTACAAATCGGAGAAGCGTCAAAAGTTATACCAATAGATAAATTTAGTTTGGTAATTGGGATGATATTGGCATTTATTGTATTGAAAGAAACGATAACTATTAAAACAATTATTGGAGGAACGTTAATTACAATCGGAACATTTGTTTTGATATTCTAACGATAGAATTATTATTAACATAAATATTGTGTAAAAAAGATATTGTAAAATGCGTCAACGCCGTAAACAGCCTGAACACTAAACGCCATAAACCCCTGATGTTTTTCAAAAAGGTTAAACTAGTTCCCTTCTAAAACAGAACAGTTACGGAGACGAATAGTAAAAAAATTATCATGAAACACTTGACAATGCCGAGTGATTATGGTATATTTGTTAAATAGCGCATAGAGCGCCTCCTTTGCAGATCGGTCGTCTCCAGTAATGGAGACGACCTTTTTTTGTGAAACACGGCTTAGGAAGCATTTTCAAGACCGCTAATCGTTCTAAACGAAGGTGTGCGCCCAGCGTAAGAGTCTCCATGACATATCCCCCTTCCCCTCGTATTATACCAAGCATAATATAGAACAAACGTCCCGCGGCGTCTGCCATGCACTATCTATTCTCTGATTCATGCGCCAAGTTTGCCGACTCGTGCGCAAGCTCCATTCATTGCGTCCCATTTTATCGATATTGCCCCGGAAATATATAAACATGGAGGTATTTATCGTGGCTCCAAAGACTATGCTTGACAATTCTTGATCATATAGCATAAAATAAGCGCGAGGGGCTTTAGAGTAGATGGAGTTGAAAAGAACGTTACGAGGTTGTGCGCTTGGCGGCGCAAAGGTTTCTATGACATATTCTTCCTTTCCCTGTATAATTTTTGATATAAATGAAATAAACGCGCCGCGGCGCTTACCGTGCGTTCTCTATTCTCCGTCTCTTGCGCCAAGTTATCCGACTTATATCCTATAATAGATGGCTTATATTCTATAGTAGATGAGTCATGTTCTATAGTAGATGACTTGTATTCTGTAGTAGATGACTTGTATTCTATAGTAGATGATTCGTATTCTGTAGTAGATGGCTTGTATTCTGTAGTAGATGAGTCATATTTCGTAGTAGATGAGTCGTATTCTGTAGTAGATGAGTTGTATTCTATAGTAGGTGAGTTATATTCTACAGTAGATGAGTCATATTCTGTAGTAGATGGCTTGTATTCTGTAGTATATGGCTTGTATTCTGTAGTAGGTGAGTTATATTCTGTAGTAGGTGAGTTATATTCTATAGTAGACGGCTTGTATTTCATAGTAGGTAAGTTGTATTCTATAGTAGATGAGGCTTGCGCCGAGTTTTCCGACTTGCGTGCGGAGCTTTGTTAATTGCGTTATCGTTTACCGACCCTAGGGGCGGGAGTAAATAATATGGAGGTATTTATCATGGGTTATGTTCCAATCAGAGATGCTATTTTTGCGGACTGGGCAAAGAAACTGCTTGCGTACGTGCAGGCGCATCTTGCGGCATTTTTTATTCAGGACGCGGTGTTTAATCCTTTGCTTGCATTGTACGCGGCGTTTGAAGCCGCATATAATCGCTCGCTTGACCCGAATAAGGGCGCGATTGACACCGCGGAGAAGAATCGGGCGCGTAAGGCGTTGGAAAAGGCGCTTCGCGCTTTCATCAAGGCGTTTTTGTTGTATAGCCCCTTTGTGAGCGACAAGGATCGGGACGCGATGCAACTGCCTATTCACGACGCGAAGCCTACGCCTGCGCCGATTCCTACGAGTTTCCCCGAATATTCAATAGATACGTCGACACCGAGGCGGTTGTGCGTGCATTTTTGGGACGGCGCAACCAAGCAACGAAGGAAACCCAAGGGCGTGCATGGCGCGGAAGTACGCTGGGAAGAGCGGGAGGACGCGCCTGTGAAGGCGGAAGACTTGGCTAACTCGGACTTTGCGACACGGAGCCCGCGCGTGTTTGTGTTTACCGGGGATAAGCAGGGGCATCGGGTGTATTTCTGCCTGCGCTGGGAGAACAACAGGGGTGAGAAGGGTCCTTGGGGCGCGGTCATGAGCGCGGTTGTGCCCTAACAGGTAGTTTCTAATAATAGAAGTTGTTTTATGATTTTAAAAAAAGGATTAACCATTGTATTCTTGGCGCTTGCGGTTGCGGGCGCGGCTTTCGCCAAAGACAACCTCGCCGTATTGCCGTTTACCGGCGGCACTGCGGAGGAAGGCGAGACCATAGCCGAGCTGTTTTCGTTTAGCGATGAGTTAAACACGGCGTTCACGCTCATTCCTCGCACCAGCATCACGCGGGCTATCGGGAGTGAGTGGAGGTTCCAAACAGACACGGGCATGACTGACCCGGATACCATCATGGCTATCGGGAAGCAAGTCGGCGCACAATACACAGTCGCGGGCAACATAGCGAAGCTTGGTAATCAAAACCTTCTGACTATTGCGATATTGAAGATCGACGATCTGCGGCAGGTAGCGGGCGACGTTCAAACTTACGCGAGAATCGGGGATATACGGAGCAAGTTACCTGATATGGCGCGGAACATGGTCGCGGCGACGCGGATAGATGCGGCGCGGTTGGACAAGCTGGCGGTAACGCCTGTGCAGTTGCGGGGGGATGTGGACGCGAAGGTTGCGGATACGCTGGCGCAGGTCTTGTCCGCCAATCTTATCAAGAGCGGGAAATATGCGGTGTACCCGCGCACCGCGACTCTGGAACAGGTGCAAAAGGAGTACGACAACCAGACGAGCGGGATAACCGCAGACGAAAATGTTATCGGCATAGGCAGAGGGGAGAACCCGCGCTTGGTGTTGTCGGTAGCGGCGCGGCGTTTGGATGAGCAGAATATGTTCAACGCGGCGATCATCAACCTCGAATCCGGGGCGCAGGTGGTAGGGCGGTCAGTGGATTACCAATCGCTGGACGATGGCGTAAGAGTGATGCGGCTTCTGGCGCAAGAATTGACCGGGGTAAGTATGAACGTCCCTTCCGCTTTATCGCTTGCCGAGGCGTTGGCGTGGATCGCAAACAACGCGGTAGAAGGCGGGAACTACGCGGTTACCTTGAAGAACAACGAGACCCTCGCGCCGACTACGCTTTCCTACGGCGGGAAGAAGGTGAGTATAACCCTTGACGGCGGGATCGCTGAACGGAGGGTTAGCTTGAGTTCCAACGGCTCGCTCTTTACCATAGGGAACGGCGTAACGCTGACGCTGGGCAACAACATCTCCTTGCAAGGGCGGAGTAACAATACGGTTTCGCTCGTGCGAGTGAACGGTGGAGGAATGTTGGTGATGGAAAGAGGCTCGAAGATCAGCGGAAATAGTAATACCGCCGACAACGCCAGTGGTGGTGGGGTGTTTGTGGGCAGTGGCGGTACGTTTACGCAGAACGGCGGGAGGATCAGCGGCAATTCCGCCAACTATGGTAGCGGGGTACGTGTATACGAAGGTGGTATATGGACTATGAATGACGGGATTATCAGCGGTAATTCCGCCATTCATAGTAGCGGGGCGTTTGTGGCTGGTACATTTACGATGAACGGTGGAGCAATCAGCGGTAATTCCAGCACTGGAACCGGTGGCGGCGGGGTGCTTGTGCACGGTTACGGTACGTTCACGATGAACGGCGGGACTATTAGCGGCAATTCCGCCAAGACCAGCGGCGGCGGAGTATATATAGATGGTGTGTTTATGCTGAATGACGGGACGATCAGTGGCAATTCCGCATCCGAGTGCGGCGGGGTGGGTGTGGGCTATAGCGGGGTGTTTATCAAGCAGGCGGGTGGGATCATTTACGGGTCAAATGCAAGCGGTACGTTGAAGAACACCGCGACGAGGGGTAACCGTTACGGACACGCGGTCTTTGTCTACGTCGAGGGTTTGCCGAACAAGAGTCGCAACAGTACGGCGGGTTCCGGCGTTATGCTGAATGGCAGGATAAGCGGTTCAGCGGGCGGCTGGGAATAAAGCGCAAAGAGTAAAGAGAAGAGAGCAGGGAGGAAAGACGGGCGGGCGGTGTCAGACATCGGGGTTTTGCGAGGTGCGGGTAGCGATGTCTGACACCGAGGGCTTGCGGGGGGGGGGCAGGGAGAAAGAGGAAAGCGAGGGAAAGGCGTGGGTGTCGGCACGGCGTTAGTATGTGTCGGTGTCAGAGGCGCGGGTGTCAGACACCCACCGTGTGGGTCGGGGGGTGGCGGAAGACCGCGCCTGCGCGGGCTGGAGACAGGGGGGCGCACCACAAGGGCGCCTGTTTGCCGACCTCCGTTGTGGAAAACCGCGCCCCCCTCGTACTTATGACGCCTGCCTTGCCGCCGGCGCGTGACGAGGTATCCTGTCGGGGTCAGCGGCGCTCTCTTTCGTACAACGCGGAGGAACCCCGCTTGCGTGCAAGCGTGGTTCCGTCAAGTCAGTGGAAGCGGCACACCCTTTCTTATAACGCCCCTCGTGAAGTATTTAAACACCCGTAGGGTGGAGGAGTGAATTAACAAATGGATAGAGCCGGACCGGATCCGAACTTCCCATACCTTACGGAGAATGAAAGATTCGATTTCCCTCCAATCGAGACTCAGATCGTCGGCATAGGCGGCAACCTTTCGCCCGGCATGTTGCTTTCCGCCTACGAACAAGGCATATTCCCCTGGTACAGCGATGGCGATCCGATCATCTGGCAATCGCCTGACCCGCGCTTCGTCATATTCCCGCAAAACTTCCACGTTTCCGCGTCAATGAAGAAAGTTTTCAAGAAAGAAGTGTTCAAGGTTACGTTTGATCAAGACTTCTCCCGCGTCATCGCAAACTGCGCGTCCATTTACCGACCGGGGCAGGGCCGCACATGGATAACCCGTGACATAATCGCCGCGTATACGGAGATGTATCGCCTTGGTTACGCACATAGCGCGGAGAGTTACCTGAACGGACGACTCGTTGGCGGCTGTTACGGGATCAAGCTTGGTAAGGTATTCACCGGCGAATCCATGTTTTCCCATACGTCCAACGCATCCAAAGCCGCGTTTCTCACGCTCGCGTCCGCGCTTTTCGCCGACGGCGTGCAGTTCATCGATTGCCAAGTCTACTCAAGGCATCTGGAAAGTCTGGGCGGCGAGAACATTGCACGCGCGGATTTCCTGAAACTACTGAAGAACGCTGTTTTTGCGTAAGGACGTAATTTGGAAATGACTGACGTTAAAGAAGAAATCTGTAGGCTGACTCTGGAGGCGGGCTTCTGCGAGGCGAGGATTTTGAGCGGGACAGAGCGGTTTGAACCGCCCGCGTCCGTGAATGCCGGGCGCAGGATAAACAGTCCGACGTTGTTGGTCACGGCTTTGCCTTATGGGAACGACTCCGTGGAAACGCCGTCCGCTCAAGCGGGTTGGGCTGTCATCGCGCCGTTTGCCAGAAAGAACTACTACCGCGAGGCGATCAGACGCCTGCAAAAGCTGTCGCAAGTCTTCCGTTCCCGATTCGGGGGGACAAAGGCGGATTACCGTGTGTTTTGCAACTCGCCCTTGAATGAGAAACTCCTTGCGCTCACTTGCGGGCTGGGAATGGTTGGACGGAATAGCCTTATCATAACGCCGTCCGCAGGCTCTCTGGTCGTCATCGCGGCGCTGACTCTCCCTTTCCCGCTTGACGGGGACTCCGCCTTGGTGGGCGACCCTTGTCGCGCCTGCACCTTATGTGTCGCCGCTTGTCCTACGCACGCGGTACGCGGGGACGGGACCATAGACAGGCTCCGTTGTATACAGTGGTACGCGTCTGGGAATGAGGATGCCGTGCCGTCTTATGTAGCGGATAAATGGGGACAGACGCTCTACGGTTGCGTCTTTTGTCAGGACGTATGCCCGCATAACCGGCGCCCTATTACGGGCGCGGAAACGGAGCTGAGTCTCCTCCCTGCCAGCATAGACCCGCAGAAACTTCTCGCCATGACGGATGAGGAGATACGCGCCTTCTTCAAGGGTTCGGCTATGGGGCTTTCATGGCTCAAGCCGCACCATATACGCAGTAGCACTCTTCGGGTGTTGGACAACTTCACACGGGGCGGTGTCCGAAAGGGGGACCCGCTGTCCCCGTCATGACGGCTACGCTTGCTCGCGCGGGGTTCCTCCGCGTTGTTGGGTAATCTACACGTACAACGAAGTAAAAGGAACCTATTCGGTGTTTGATACTTCTGACACTAATCACTAACCACTAATCACTTTCTTCGGGTACGCTTGCTCGCGCGGGGTTCCTCCGCGTTGTTAGGCAATCTACACGCACGGCGAAGTAAGCCATCGCCTCCCTTGTTTCTTTCCCTTATATTTTCTATACTTCATACTATGAACAAGATACTACAAGAAAAGATTATGGAAGCGTTTGCTTCAGTGCTTCCCATAACGGTTATCGTAATAGTCGCCAGCATCATCTTCGTGCCGATGTCGGCAGGAGTCGTCATGATGTTTATCGCTGGAGCGGCTCTCCTCGTCATTGGCATGGGCTTCTTTACGCTCGGCGCGGATATGGCGATGATGCCTTTAGGTGAAGGCATCGGCGCGCAACTCTCCAAAACCACCAGCCTCTTCCTCGCGTTGGGCATCAGCTTCGTGATGGGCGTTATTATC
Organism: Treponema sp.; assembly: GCA_031265825.1. Lineage (GTDB taxonomy): Bacteria > Spirochaetota > Spirochaetia > Treponematales > Breznakiellaceae > JAIRKH01. Next base: position 7,997 of record JAISCD010000109.1, read on the forward strand.
ACTATCGCTGAACCTGACTTACAGGTGCTTGCCGGGCAACTTGCGGATTCGCTGAACCCGTGGACCCTCATCGTTACCGTAGGCATAGGCGTAGGGATATTCCTTGCGCTTGCGGTGCTTCGCGTGTTTTTCGGCGTCCCACTCATGGTCCTGTTACTCATCTTCTACGCGATAACCTTCGGCGTAGCGGGGTATATGCTCGGCACCTCAGACGGCGCTTTCATTCCGGTCGCTTTCGACTCGGGCGGCGTTACTACGGGACCCATAACCGTCCCGTTTATGCTGGCAATGAGCTTTGGCGTCGCGTCTCTCCGTGGCGATAAAAACTCCAAAGACGATAGTTTCGGGTTCGTAGCCCTTTGCAGTATCGGTCCCATCCTAGCGGTACTGATACTCGGCTTGGTGAAGAACATCAACAAGGTCAGCGGCGGTGATAAAATCGATATTGAAGCGATAGCCACATACACGAACCGCGACGTGGTAATGAGTTTCCTGCACGCCTTCCCTGAAACCATCAAGGACGTAGCTATGGCGCTCGCCGCGATATTCGTCTTTTTCGTGATATTCCAGCTCATCTCCAAACGCTTCAAGAAGAGACAGGTGGGGCGTATCCTCGTGGGGTTCGTCTATACGTTTATCGGGCTAGTCGTGTTTCTGACCGGCGTGGAAGTAGGCTTTATTCCCGCCGGACACCTCTTTGGGAGCGAACTCGCGCGTTCAGAAGTCAAGTGGTTACTTGTGCCGCTCAGCATGATCATTGGTTACTTCATCGTAGCGGCTGAGCCTGCGGTTCACGTGCTTAACAAACAGGTTGAGGATGTCTCCCAAGGCGCAATCACGCAAAAGGTAATGAACACCGGGCTTTCGATAGGTATGTCCATTGCGCTTGGCATCACGATGGTTCGTATTCTTACCGGCATCTCGATCATGTGGATACTTATTCCGGGGTATGCGTTTGCGCTGATCCTCTCGTTCTTTGTCCCGCGTATCTTTACCGGCATCGCGTTTGACTCAGGCGGCGTCTGTTCTGGTCCCATGACCTCGACGTTCCTTCTCCCGCTGGCGCTCGGCACGTGTACGGGCGTGGGCGGTGATATAATGAAGGACGCTTTCGGTATCGTAGCTATGGTCGCCATGATACCGCTCGTGGTAATTCAGCTTTTAGGGCTTGTCTATGGACGCACGGAAACCGTTTCACAGGAAGAAGCCTTGAGCAGGGAAAAGGCAGGCGAAATCGTAGTATTCGACGAGCAATTCGTCTATATTTGATTCACACACGAAAGGTTATTATGAGGAGGGGGGCGCTATTTCCATACCTATGCGGCACACAGGCGCCTTCGTGTCGCGCCCCCCTGGCTCCAGCCCCCTTCGGGGTCTTCCGCCACCCCCCAATCCCCTAACTAATGCGCCTTCTCCCCTTCTCACCGCCCCACCTGCATGACCCCCAGCCCCACCTGCATGACTCACCACCCTACCTGCATGACTCAAAGACCTAATTGAGTCACTCAAAGACCTAATTGAATCACTCACAGACCTAATTGAGTCATTCACAGACCTAATTGAGTCACTCACAGACCTAATTGAATCTATCTGAAACCCCGTCTACATAGGCTATTGCTATGGTGTCAGCCATTGACTATCCTATTTTTATTTTAAAACCCTAATGCGTGGAAATAAGCACTTGTCAAAAAGCCGCAAAGAACCTATAATAGTGCAATGAATATTAAAGAAAGATTGTTCAGCACGCTGGATTTTGCTAAAATTGAAACCGATAAGGACTTCAAGGAGGCGGCGGTACGAGCCGTCATCATAGACCCCATTCTCAGAGAACTCGGATTTACCTACGAAAATATAGTGCGTGAAAAATCCCTGCAAAGCCCGTTCCTACGGACAGGAAGCAAGAAAAGAAGGGTTAATCTGATACCAGACTATGTGTTAAAAGTGGGAAATAGTTACGCGTGGGTCTTGGACGCGAAAGCGCCGGGTCAAAGAATAATCAATGACGACAATGTGGAACAGGCGTATATCTACGCGACCCACCCGGAAATTAGAAGCAAGTATTTCGCGCTCTGTAACGGCATTGAATTTGCCTGTTGGAGAACCACGGAAACGGAAACGCCGGTGCTGTATTTCCACGTCAAGGACATTGACGACCATTGGCAAGCCTTACAGAGAATCCTTTCCCCTGACAGCTTCCAGCCGGGGAAAATGTTTTCCTATGACAAGCCCGCGCCGATAAGACCGGGTGAACAGTTTGACTACAACAGCCGCCCGCTTCTGGGAGAAATTAAGGTAAGGAAACAGCAGGCGAGACGGCATTTCGGTTGCAACGCCTATTTTACACGCCAATCATGGGATATAGTCAGCGCGTATATAAAGAACTTCTCACAAAAAGGGGACGTAGTGCTTGACCCCTTTGGCGGTAGCGGCGTTACGGCGGTGGAAGCGCTTATAAACGGCAGGGCGGCGGTTCATGTTGATTTGAACCCGCTTTCGGTGTTTATGGCAAAGGCGCTCCTTGCTTCGGTGAGACGCGAGGAGTTGATGGATTGCTTCACCAGAATCAAAGAAGACTACCTTAAACTTGAGCCAAAGACGGACGCGGAAATAGACGCCGCCATAAAAAGATATAAAGGTCCCAAAGACTTGCCCCTGCCCAAAGGCTCGGACGTCAAAACGGTGAAAGCACTGTTTACGGACGAACAATTAGCACAGTTAGCGCTGTTAAAATCCTTGATAATGAAACAGAAAGATGAGGGCGTAAGGCTTTCGTTGTTGCTCGTCTTCTATAATACGGTGTCGGTAATGAATAAAACATTTCACGAAACGCCCAAAGGCGGCGGCAATCATTTTGGTTATTATTACCGCTATCGTATCGCCCCGCGCCCTGCCGTGCGGGACATAATGAAAGTTTTTGAGACTAAATTTAAGCGCGTGTATAACGGGAAAAAGGAAATAGAGCAGTTATGTATGCTCTCCCAAGTCCAGCCGAATTTGATGGGAGAAAAAGCAACTATTGTCAAAGGTACGGCGGCTGATCTGTCCTTTTTGGGTAAGGAAAGCGTGGATTATATCTATACCGACCCGCCCTATGGCAAGAAAATCGCGTATTTGGATTTATCAACCATGTGGAACGCTTGGCTTGATTTTGACGTGAGCGAAACGGATTACGAACAGGAGGCGATAGAAGGCGGCGAGCATAACAAAACGAAAGAGCAGTATAAAGAACTTATCGCCAAAAGTATAGAGGAAATGTACCGGGTTTTGAAGTTCAACCGCTGGCTTTCCTTCGTGTTCTCCCACAAAGACCCTGAATTCTGGCACTTGATCATAGAGACCTGCGAGAGATGCGGCTTTGAATACATCGGCGCTGTTCCACAAAAGAACGGGCAGACCGATTTTAAGAAGAGGCAACATCCCTTTACCGTCTTATCCGGGCAATTGATCATTAACTTCAGAAAAGTCAAGAATCCCAGGGCGGTATTAAAGGCGAACTTCGGCACGAACATTGGGGAGATTGTTATACAAACCATTGAAGGCATCATAGCCAGAGACGACGGGGCGACGCTAGAACAGATTAACGACGAACTTATCATTAAAGGGCTTGAATGGGGCTTCTTGGACTTGCTCAAGAAGGAATATACCGATATTACACCGCTGTTGCTGGATAAATTTGACTACGATCACAATACCGGCAAATATAGCATAAAGAAAAATACTAGTTTTCAGAGCCGTTTAGATGTGCGGTTGCGCATAAAATTCTTTTTAACCAGTTATCTACGGCGCAGGGAACACGAAAATAAGACTTCTTCCTTCAACGAAATAGTATTTGAGATACTGCCCCTGCTCAAGAACGGCGTCCCGCCAGAGCATCAGACAATCTTAGGTGTGCTGGAAGATATTGGCGAAAAGACAAGTCTTGATTCATGGCGGCTTAAGAAAAAAGATGTAACGTTGTTTGATTAAAAAGACGAGTTGTTTCAAGACAGTCAGCGGCGCAGGCACAGCGTAGTTAATACACCTAAAGACAAAAGGCGGGCGTTGTTAGAAAGGTGTAATAGCCCTTCTTGCAACACCCGCCCTTTGTTTCACAGCCTAATCTCCACTAACGCGCGGAGGTAGCCCCAATGCGCGGAAGTCTTTTGAATCAGACTGCCAGAATTCCAAACTATACCGAAGGTGGTATTTGAGATGAAATTCTCGAAATTAAGACCCAAGTCTACCTTCATGTCGTTTATACGGCTTGAAGAGTCGGCTATATCAGGGAGATTATCGTAATAAAGAATAGTCCACGGGACAAGCGTGCCGCTCGATCTCAGAAAATTCGGGATGGCGTAATCAAAATACGCGGTCGCCAAGGCGCGAAACCCACCCGGCGGGTCGTTTGCAGTTGCGAGAGCGCCCTCGGTTACGCTGGTTAAGTCAATGAGATCGAGTATGATCTCAGCGCCAATCCCATAGAACACCCCGTCATCGCCCTGAGGCTCAAAAAGCGTGAATTTAATAGAATGTTCAAGTTCCGCCGCCGCTTCCAAGTCTTGATACACCTTATAGGCAAGGGACATACCGGGAAACACCCGCCCGTCTGAGTTGAGAATATAGTCTTTCAACCAGCCGCCCTGTCCGGGCCACCGCATGGTTAGCCCGCCAGATGCTTCGTAAGCTGGTTTTTCCCAATCCCCATCCTCCTTGAGACGCACGCCAATGTCAAATCCAGCGAAAGGCTCGATAGAGACGTCCTCATTAAGTGGGATAGTGTAACCGAGGCGCGTGCCGCCGTAGATGGGGTCTGCCGTGTTGTCGAAACTATAGTCCGCGGACCCGTCGATAGAGGCGAAAACTTTCAGCCCAGGCGCGGCTGACGGAGTGATCACCGTGTCAACGCCCACAGCGATGCCGTTGTGGTTATCTTCGGTTATGTTTGCGGAATCAAAGGGGTATTCGGTGCCAAGCTTTACGTTTACGCCGAACTCTTCGTTGTTGTACATAGCCGCCACGAGGTTGCCTGAGACGGAGAAACCTAGCCTGTCCGCGATATTACCCACCGTGTCGAATCCGAACTGTTTCATGGTCCCGTGTTCTTGGGTCTGACCGTCTCCCGCCATATTCTCCTCGCCCCGGCGGGTGATGACAGGAATACCGCTTATCGCGTTGATACGCCGCACGTCAACCATGGAGTCTAGGTATGCCCAGGAGAACTTGAAGCCATCGTTGATGAACTGTAAACCCTTGTTCCAAGGGGATGAGAAGGGTTCGTTGCCCGCCGCATTGAGTTGTATGAGCCAATTCTTGCTGATTACACCCGCGAGGAACTCTCCAGTCTGGTACCTGTTTGTGTTGATAGCGCCGGGCGGGTTGTAGCCGACGCTGTTGCCGATCTTTATAAGGTCTAGGTTGAAGAGCGTTACGTCTATGAAGCCGACTGCGGTTGGTGAATTGACTCTGTTGCTGATCTTCTGATACGGGGCTAGTCCGAAAACAAGGTCGAATTGGGTGATTTCATTGCTCAGCCCGAAGCGATAGGGGTTGTCCAGATCAACGCCAAGAGAGGTTCTTGAGACGACATCCAGCCGTGCGCCGTCTGCTATTGAAATATCGATGCTGTATAAGCGCGCGGCGATGAATAGTACGATGATTAGATATAATTTTCTTTCTTTCATTTGTTACCTCTGTCACCTTTGCCTTTACCGCCAAACGTCCGCGGTCTTGACTTCGCTGAAGGGCCCTAGTTCCCCTCGTTCACTCTGCCACCTTGCGGCGCAGGAGAAAATATTCTTCTCCGCCTCTTGAGGCAGGGTGAGGACGAAGGGTGATTTTGTCATGAGCTTGCTTTGCGCCAGCGCGTTGTAGTCATAGGCTAAGAGATAGTTTAGCCAGCCATAGTATTTTGCATCCGGTCCTGGGATGGAGGTTTGTGAATTAGGCATTTTATTTTCCTTTACATTTACGAGTGACTCAAACCTGCGTCTGAGCCATCCCTAAACAGGCTGTCTTTTCAGACAGCCTGTAGCTTGCTATTCGCAGAATAGTTCCGCGAAGGTTTTAGACTTGGAATCGTCTGGAGCGCTGCCTATGATAGGCTGAACCGTGATTTCGTCTCCTTTCACGGTGTCAGAGACGTTCTTTGCGACAATGCCGATGTAGGCTTTGTCGGTGAACAACGGCGTTGCAAACCCGCCGATATATGCGTAGTTGCCTTCGCCAGCCGCCACCCCAATGGTAACGCTTCCGTCCGTTCCGTTGAAATTCGTCCAATAATACCCGCCATTTGCCGCGTCTTCTTCCGTTGACTTATCGGTTCCATCGAATCGCTGGATAATAGCTTCCTCTATGCCCGGCGTATTGGTCGCATAGATGCGATCTACAACCATGCCGAGTTCGTGATCTGTCTTGTTGTGGAAGTGTATACCTTCTATACCCGCAAGCCCTGCGTCCGCGATGTTCAGGTAATAGACCGCGAATTCCGATGTAAGAACAGGCTGAGATTCAGGTTGCGTATACGGGCTGAATAGTCCCGCGAAGGTTTTAGACTTGGAATCGTCAGGCCCGCCGCCTATGATAGGCTGAACCGTGATTTCGTCGCCCTTTACGGTGTCAGAGACGTTCTTTGCGACAATGCCGATATAGGCTTTGTCGGTGAACAACGGCGTTGCAAACCCGCCGATATATGCGTAGTTGCCTTCGCCAGCCGCCACCCCAATGGTAACGCTTCCGTCCGTTCCGTTGAAGTTCGTCCAATAATACCCGCCGTTTGCCGTGTCTTCTTCCGTTGACTTATCGGTACCATCGAATCTCTGGATAATAGCTTCCTCTATGCCCGGCGTATTGGTCGCGTAGATGCGGTCTACAACCATGCCGAGTTCGTGATCTGTCTTGTTGTGGAAGTGTATACCTTCTATACCCGCAAGCCCCGCGTCCGCGATGTTCAGGTAATAGACCGCGAACTCCGATGTAAGAACAGGCTCAACAGGATCAGGGTCGTCAGGATCGCTAGGTTCGCCAGGATCCGCATAAGCGCCGAAGTCCTTTATCCCAAACCAGCCTGCTAGAGACGAGTTTGCGACACTCACCGAGTCAGCGTTCACGATTTCAAGGTTTACGTTGTCCGCTTTGGCTGTGGTGGATACGTTCTTGACGACGAAGCCCCAATAGGCTTTGCCGCCCGCTTCCGCGCTTGACGCGAGGTTGCCGAGGTACGTATAGCCTGAGTCGGTCCTTTCCACCACCCATGCTCCGCCACTGACCGAGCCTGCGCTCATAGAACCCGTGTCAAACGCGCCCTTGTTAGCTGAGGAGAAATCAGGCGCTTCGGTAAAGTCGTACAATACCACCGCGCCTGTCTCAGACGGGCTGTCGTTCACAAAGACCTTCTGGATCGCAAACCCAATCGTATCTCCGTTGTTGACGTTGTTGTGAAAATGCCAACGGGCCCCTGTTGAGATGTCAGGCGCGGCTGTCCGATTTTGGTCTAAAACCTTGATGTAGAACGTCTGGAACTCCGTCGTGATTGACGAGGGATTTATCCCTGTGCTGGACGGCTCGTCTTCGGTGTTCCCGTCGACTTCGCAACCGATTAACAGTGCGACGCAAGTTAAGACAAGCGTCGTCATAACTAGAATAGTCTTTTTCATAACTATCTCCTTAAAAATGTCTTAGGCAAGCATACGCCCGCCTTATTTCAAACAGAGTTTCCTCTGTGAGAAACCTGTATCAATTCCCCCTCCCTTCGATCTCCGCAAATGCGGAGACTACCCACGTCCGCGGGCAAGGAGAGGATTACCGCAAGATCGGTTTCAAGTCGTTCACGTCTACCGTTATTCCGATCTTCGCGGCTTGAGCGCGGAACGTTTCCGCATCTCCTTTGAAAATGGCGGTATACGCCGCGACTATCGCGGCTCTTTGACGGGAATCCGCCGTGTCTGTGTAGAGTAATTTGTAGAATTCGAGGGGATACCGTAGGTCTTCCTTCGTAAAAGGAAATGTCGGATTCCATTCCCGTTGTCTGTCTTGTAAATACTCAAGTTCCGCATAGCCACGCTCGATGGTTGGTTCAATGATCGTGCCTTCGCCGTAGTCATTCCATGTTGCGACTTGGACGACTTGGGGTGCCTGCGCTATCGCCTTTTCAAAGGTCAAGGAGAAAACAGCGCCGTCCGCATAGTCCAAGGTTCCGTAGCTTGCATTGCCTACGTCTTCGTAGCAGTCGTCAAACGCGCTGAAGATGGTCGCCATTCGGTAGGGCTTTTTGCTTTGTGCGCCGTTGTAAAACGAGGCAAGGTATTTTGTAAGCGCGTCTTGGGATAGAACACCGTTGACACTAGCGCTCATGGGCATCCAATTATAGGAGAAGTCAGCCCACGAATAGCGATTGTCTAGGTCCCCGAAATATGGGGCTGGTTCGACCCCGCTAAACACTTCGTCCCATTGCGCCTTTGCGCTGAAATACTGTGGCCCAAAACAAGCCACCACCGGTCTGCCGTTGTAATGCACATAGGATGCGTCGGTAAACCAGTTCTCCTGCGCCCAGTCAAATACGCTTTTACCAACCGCAAGCGCGGCCGGGTCGTTTCTTTGATAGCCTGTCATGTTGAGCGTGTTGTCTTCATAGCAGACGAGAAACTTGAGTCCCGCCTTCTTCAGAGTCCCTACCATTGCTTTGGTGTTTTCATGGATACCGCCGAAGTCGTTTACCGCATTACTGCCGTACCAATCAAAGATCGCTCCATCAATGCCTGAGATTTTCATAAGAGCGGTTTGGTATTGTAAAAGGATTTCCGTATCCCCGTCGTAGGGACCGGTGAGCGGGTATTGATGCGCGTATATTTTCGCCTTGCGGTCAGGGGTCGTCTCGTTGCTCTTGATCTTACCCCAGCCTGTCCAATGACCGCCGTATACCGCGAGGTTGTTTTCTTGGGACTTCGTGGACGGCCCGTCGTACCAGGGCATATAGTGAACGAGGATAAGAGGTCCGCCGTCATCGGCGATGGTAGTTTCTTGGGTCTGCGTGGGCGCGGGTGCGCCCGGCTTTTCGTCAGTGAGAGCGGAGAAACAACTTATTAAAAGGATAAAACAAAAAGCGGAAAGGAAAGCTAGTCTTCTAGCTCTCTTTTGATTCTTCGGGGGGGGGGGTACCATGTCTTGTCTTGCGCTGATTAAGGCGCTATGCGGCTTATTCACCGTAAACCTCGAATTCGGCGATCTGACCAGACTTTGCGCCGGTGTTTGCTGTGAAGATAAGGCGTATGTAACGCGCCTGAGTGTTGAGAGGGATGGCGACTGCGTTGCCGTTTACGCTTGGATCAAATACATAAGCGGTAGGCGGTGTCAGACGTGTAAAGGTTTCACTGTCGTTTCCAACGAGTACTTCTATGGTTTGCGTGCGTTTACCCCAGATGCGTTGTGGATTCAGTTTGACGACCACGGTGGAGAGTTTTACCGCGCTTACTAAGTCTATCGTGAAGTCCGCCGGGTACTTGTCTGACGCTCCTTCCCAATAGGAAGCCATATCCCCGTCAACGGCTTTTGCTCCGGTGAAGTCGTAAATCCTGCTCGACGTTACGACGGGTCTTCCAAGCGCGAGATTTCTCCTTCCGTCTGGATCAAAGACTTGGGCTATTTCCTTTTGCGCGGATTCGTTTGCGTCTCGTAAGATGGGATGAATCGAGAAATCATAGTCAATGCCCGCAGAACGGGTCAGGTTCCGTGCCGTTTCCGCGTCTCCACTGAAAATAGCGGTATAAATCTCTTCGACTTGTTGCTTTTTCGTGTCGTCTTCGCCTGATACGATACGGTATAGTTCAATGGGTATGCGTAAGTCCGTGTAGTTAAAAGCGAAGTCTGGTTCCCGCTGTTTTCGCGCATCTTGCAAATACTCAAGGGATGCGTAACCTCGTTCAATAGTCGGTTCAATGATGGTGCCTTCGCCGTAATCATTCCACGTAGTCACTTGAATAACATCGGGTCGGGCTTTTTCCGCGGCGTCGTACGTCAGCTTGAAGGTCTCTCCGTTCGAGTAGTCAAGGAAGCCGTAGCTCGTACCGCCTGCCTGCGCGTAAATGTCATGGAATTCTGGAAACGCGGTTGCGACAAGGAAGGGCTTGGCGTTCTGTTTCTCGTAGAAGCTGTTCAAATAGGTAACGAGTCGTGGGATGGTGAGTCTGCCGCCGCTCGACAGATGCATGGGAGGCCAGTTGAAGGTCGCATCCGCGAAATTTGTCTTGTTGTCAATATCCACGAAGAATGGCTTTGGGTCTACGTCAGCCCAAATCTCCTCCCATTCGGTCTTTTGCGTGAAGAATTGGGGTCCGAAGTCAAGCACGAGCGGTCTGCCGTCTAGTTTCACGTAGTTTTCGTCTGTGAACCAATGTTCCTGCATCCACGTGAACGCCTCCTTTGCCGTGGTTATAGTGTCTGTCTTGGCTATGAAGTTGCCTTCAATCATGTGTTTGACGGTTTGATCTTCGTAACATACCGCGAACTTAAGTCCGTGTTTCTTGAGTATATCGACCATAACGACGGTTGCCTCGTGTATGCTTTTGTAATCGAGTGCGTCTCTGACACCGTACCAATCAAAGATAACGCCGTCTATGCCGCTCATCTTCATAAGCGCGGCTTGATACTCCAAGACGGCTGGGTCCTTCGAGTCGTAGGGGCCAGTGAGTGGATAGTAGTGCGAAGCGATGTTTGCCCTGCCGTCCGCCTGTGTAGTATACGGGTCAAATTTACTACCGCCTTGGTGCCAATGAAACCCGTACTGCTCGCTCACAGGAGGCGCTGTATACCAGGGCATATAATGGGCAAGCACAAGCGGTTGTTGTCCTTCTTTCCGTATAGCGGGTTCCGCTACCTGTAATTGCTTACGCGCGGACTCGAATTGTCCCGTGTAATCCGTCTGCTCCCCGTCTTTCTTAGGCAGGATGGTTGTGGTACAACCGACCAATGTAATGATCGTAACAACCGCAGATATTTTCTTCAAATTTTTCACAATAACCTCCGTTCAAATTCAATCTAAAGTTGTAGAGTTTAACGATAAACTATTATAAATACGTTTTTGAGAATATGTCAAGCATATAAAGAATATTTTATATTTTCTTAACGGCAGGCAAATGGTTCCTCCTTTATGTCAAAAAGGCGAAGCTGAAGTTCCGTTTCAGCTTGTTGGACTTCTGTATCATGGGAAATCATATCCATTGCTCGATAAAGCCGGATAAAGACGGTAACTTATCGGAAATAATGCAGTGGATAAAGTGTAATTTTGCCAAGGCGTGGAATAAGGCGCAGGGACGGAAGGGGCACGGCTGGGGAGAGCAGTTCTATTCACGGATAATCAAGGGGATAATGGACTTCCTTCGGGTACGGGAGTACATCGCGGAGAATCCGGTGAAGGCGGGTCTTGTGGAACGAGCGGCAGAGTGGGTGTTTGGCAGTTTATACCACCGACTCCACCGCCTAACTAGTTTAGTAGACGATGTGGTGTCAGATTGACGGTACGATGAGTTAAAGTTAAAGCATCCGCCCCTCACACCCGAACACCGACTTTGAAGTTCCGAACTCCGACTATTCTGTTCTGAACTCCGATAGTTCTATTCCGAACTCCGACTATTCTACTCGGAACTCCGCCTGTTCTGCTCGGAACTCTGATAGTTCTATTCGGAACTCCGTTTGTTCTATTCGGAACTCCGTTTGTTCTACTCCGAACTCTGACTGTTCTGTTCCGAACTCCATTTGTTCTGTTCTGAACTCCGACTTTCTAGTTCTGAACTCCGACTGTTCTATCTCGAACTCCGATTGTTCTGTTCCGAACTCCGATTGTTCTATTTTGAACTCCGTTTGTTCTGTTCTGAACTCCGTCTGTTCTGTTCCGAACTCCGTTTGTTCTGTTCCGAACCCCATTTGTTCTATTCCGAACTCCGACTTTGCAGTTCGGAACTCCGACTTCCGAGTTCCGAACTCCGACTTTGAAGTTCGGAACTCCGACTTCCGAGTTCCGAACTCCGACTTTGAAGTTCGGAACTCCGACTTCCGAGTTCGGAACTCCGACTTCCGAGTTCGGAACTCCGACTTTGAAGTTCGGAACTCCGACTTTGAAGTTCGGAACTCCGACTTTGAAGTTCGGAACTCCGTTTGTTCTGTTCTGAACTCCGTTTGTTCTGTTCGGAACTCCGTTTGTTCTGTTCCGAACCCCGTTTGTTCTGTTCCGAACCAGATTTATCTAGTTCAAAACTAGATTTAAATAGCCTAAAACCAGATTTAGGAAGTTTCGTACACGGCTACGATGGTTTCGTACACAGTTTAGTAGACGATGCGGTGTCAGACATCTTGGACTGACGGCGCCATGAGTTAAATCCCTGTCCGCCATATAACTCCGAAGTTACTCCGCATAACTCCGAAGTTATTCGGTACAACCCCGAAGTTATTCGGAAGTTTTCTAAAGCCTTTCCAAGGCATCTCGATGGTATTATACGCTGTTTTCGGCATTTTCAACGAAAGAAAGTCGCTTGCGCCCCACGTAATTTGAAAAAAAGCCTCATTATTCAAATGAACGCCAAATAGTAGACGTAAATCAAAAATAATAGTATATTAAGATACTCTATGAAACAAAATTTTCACATGGGAAATGTATGAGGAGTAAATATGGCTAATAACGAAAAACCGAGACAGAAATTTCCGCTTAAACCGCGTAAAAATAATAAATCAAACCCATTGGCGTTGGTTTTTTTTGTAATTATAAGCATCTTTTTCGCTTCTTTCTTCTTGAGACCCTCGACCCCTGCGGTACAGACCATACCATATTCGACGTTCACGCATTTCCTTGATCAAAAAAACATCTTGAAGGTAAAAATTATCGACGACCGAACCATAGAAGGTTCGCTAAAAGACGGAACGCCGTTGCTGTTTCGCACCTTTATTCCGTATCAAGATTCGACGCTCCTCGCGAAACTCATGGAAAACGACATCGCGGTCGAGGGCGGGTCCGCGAATAACCCGTTCTGGAGGATATTGCTCGAGCTGGTTCCCTGGATTATAGGGTTCGGCTTTATCTATTATATGATGAGAAGCGCCCCGGGATCGGGTAAGGCTTTTCAGTTTGGCAAGAGTAAGGCGAAGAAATATGAGGATAACGGCAAGAAGATAACTTTTGCGGATGTCGCGGGGCAGAAGGACGCGAAGTACGAGCTTGAGGAGGTAGTCGCGTTTCTGAAAGACCCTGAGCGTTTCACGCGGATGGGGGCGAAGATTCCCAAGGGCGTGCTTTTGGTGGGAATGCCCGGCACAGGCAAGACGCTTATGGCACGCGCGGTCGCGGGCGAGGCTAATGTTGCGTATTTCCATATGTCAGGTTCGGATTTTGTGGAAATGTTCGTGGGCGTGGGCGCGAGTAGAGTGCGCGACTTGTTTGAACAGGGGAGGAAAAACGCCCCGTGTATCATTTTCATCGACGAGCTTGACGCTGTGGGTAGAACGCGGGGCGCGGGTTACGGAGGCGGACACGACGAGCGCGAGCAGACGTTGAATCAGTTATTGGTTGAAATGGACGGTTTCGACGCAGGCGCAAAGGATAGCGTCATCATTCTCGCGGCTACTAATAGACCAGATGTGCTTGATCCTGCTCTTCTGCGTCCGGGGCGGTTCGACCGACAGGTTGTCGTTGCCATGCCTGACGTGAAGGAACGGGAGCAGATTTTTAGGATTCACGCGAAAAAAGTACAGCTTGCCAACGAGATTGACTTTGATAAGCTGGCGCGCGCGGCTCCCGGCATGAGCGGCGCGGAGATCGCTAATCTTGTCAATGAAGCCGCGCTCTTCGCGGCTAGGCGACAAGGGGATACCGTTACTATGGGCGACTTCGAGGAGGCGCGGGATAAGATCGTCATGGGCGTCGCCCGTACTTCTTTGGCGATCTCCGAGAAGGAACGTAAGATGACCGCGATTCACGAGAGCGGACACGCGCTCCTGCATTATTATCTTGAGAACGCGGATCCGCTCCATAAGGTAACTATTGTTCCCCACGGGCGCGCGCTTGGTATGGCTATGTCCCTGCCTGAGTCCGATAGTTATAGCCGTACTAAGGGCTGGATAGAGGATCGCATCGTGATTTGTTACGGGGGCTGGGCCGCTGAAATGCTCCTCTATAAAGAGACAACCACCGGCACTAAACAGGATATTCAACAGGCAACAGAAATGGCGCGGCACATGGTTTGCGAATGGGGTATGGATGAAGACATGGGTCCTGTCGCCTATGGGCAGGAAGACGAGCCGATTTTCGTTGGCAGGGAGATCGCGCGGCATAAGGATTACTCCGAAGAGACCGCTAAAAACCTAGACGCGGCTGTGAAAAAGATACTTGACAGGACAAAGGAACGGGCGCAGGCGATACTAGTGGAGCATCAAACTGAGCTTGAAAAGCTTGCGGACGAGCTTATGACCAAGGAAACCCTCTCCGACGAGGATGTGAAAGCGCTTTTGAATATTAAATAAGCTCTTGATGTCTGACACCCGTCAAGAAGATGTTAAACAGGCTGTGCCTGTGGAATGGAGATTATGATTACAAATACTTATACTTTAGACGAATTAAAGGCGTTTTCTGAGGATTACGGTCGTATTCCCGTTTCAAAGACGATTCCCGCGAATGGAAATACGCCGACGCACGTTTTCAAGAGGCTCAAGAATCTGAGTAGACAATGCTTTATTCTTGAGAGCGCGGAAGATGTGGAGAATTGGGGACGCTGGACTTTTCTTGGTTTTGACCCCCAGTTGGAAATCACGTGTCAGGATAAGAAGCTCCGCATACGCAACGGAACCGAATTGCGTTTTGAAACGGACGATCCGAGCGCGTCTATTAAGCAAATAATAGAGGAAAATAAGAGCCCGCGTCTGCCCGGTCTGCCGCCGTTCTCCGGCGGATTGGTTGGATATTTCTCATACGACTTCATCAAATACGGCGAGCCAGAGCTTAATCTCGACGCGTTTGATGAAGAGAATTTCAAAGACGTCGATCTCATGTTGTTTGATAAGGTGATCGCTTTCGACCGTTTGAAGAATGAAATTATCTTGATCATTGACATAAAGACGGATGCGTTTGTGGAAAATTATAACCGCGCTCTGGGCGAATTGGATCATCTTGCCCGTATTGTGGAAAGCGGAGCGGAAGTGGACATTCCACGAATGATCGTCAAGAGCGAATTTCGTCCCTTGTTTAGCAAAGACGCCTTTTGCTCAATGGTAGAAAAGGCGAAAAATTACATCCGCGAGGGCGATATATTCCAAGTGGTGTTGTCGAATCGGCTTGTTGCGGACGTTGAGGGTAGTATTTTCGGCGTGTATCAAGCCCTGCGGGAGCTTAATCCGTCGCCTTATATGTTCTACTTTTCCAGCGACGACATCGAGATCGCGGGAGCATCGCCTGAGACGCTCGTCCGTCTTACGGACGGCGTTCTGTATACCTTCCCGCTTGCTGGCACTCGTCCACGGGGCGAAACGCCTGAAGAGGACGCGGCGCTTGAGCGTGAGTTGCTCGCTGATCCCAAGGAGCTTGCGGAACACAATATGCTTGTGGACTTGGGTAGAAACGATTTGGGGAAGATTAGCGAGTTCGGCTCAATTGAAGTGGAAAAATATATGTCTATCGAGCGGTTTTCCCACGTGATGCATATTGGTTCGACTGTGCGTGGGAAAATCCGTCCTGAATTCGGGGCGCTTGACGCGATCAATGCGGTTCTGCCGGCTGGGACGCTTTCGGGCGCCCCGAAAATCCGCGCGTGCGAAATCATCAACGAGCTGGAAAACAACAAACGGGGCGTTTACGGCGGTGCTATTGGGTATATTGGCTTCTCCGGCGACATGGATATGTGTATCGCTATACGGTTAGCGTTTAAGAAAAACGGCAAAATCTTCGCGCGTTCCGGCGCGGGTATAGTAGCCGACAGCGTTCCGGAAAACGAGTTTCATGAATGTGAAAATAAGTTGAAGGCGGTCGTCAAAGCGTTAAACGATAACGGCGCAACTTGTTACTGATCCACCTTTCGTTTTAATAAAAGATCGCTTTTTCAAGTAGAATCCATCCAGACAGACCGTCAGCTTCAACGAAAGCCCACTCGCCTGATGTGGAACGGAGCATAGCCCATTGTCCTTCGCTGATTTGCCCCATGACCGCGCCTTTGAGTTCTGGCACTGAATAGACATCGGATGCGTGAAACACCGCGGTCTTCCGTCGAAGAGGAGACCAAAATCCCACCAGACCGCATATCGTAAGCATTACTAATACAGACGCAAAGAATGTGTTTTTCCTTCTCTGTTTCAGCCTTCCCTTTATAAGAAGAACCGTCAGTCCAGCCAGACAACAGAGAGCCGCGATAAGGCAAACTTTTTTGGGAATCCACATTTCGTCATGGCTTGGAACCAAGTCTAACGCCTGTTCCATATCCTTCCGCAAAGGAATAAGAGTAAACCCGAATACATCGTCCCTTTCATTCTTCCTGATCAAAGCCAGAGATTCTGCTTTTTCTCCATATCCCCATAGTGTTTTAGCTTGCGTGGCTATATTGACGGATGTTCGGGAAAAAATTTTTGGAATTCCGAGAGCTTTTTCAGGAAATCGCACGGCTATTGATGGAGAAACCGTATCCTCGGTGGAAATAGGCTCAGGCGTCTGCGGAGAAATCGCGTCTTTAACCGAGAGCACAACGGGAATAGTGAGGCTGGGAATCTCCAAATTAACGCCTTGGCTCTTAAAATGCAGGCGGGGAATGGTTACTTCGCCTTCTGTTAGCGGGATGAGGGAGAGCCGAAGAATAGCGGAGCGAGCGACATCCGCTTGGGTTAAGGGAAGCTCTTCGAGAATCGTTTGTTCGGGCGGCGTAAGGCTGATTTTAGGAATTGGGAGCGACGGCTTCCAATCAAGAAGGCGAAGGAGGAGGCTACCGTCCACTCCTACCTCAAAAGGAGTTTGAATCTTGTCCCAGACCAAACGTGGATAATAGTTTTTCACAGCGGGAGCCCTGGACAGGATAGAGACATCTATCGCTTCGGTAAAGGCTGTCTTACCCGGCGTTGTGATTTGAAAAGAACCAAGGTGGATGGGTTCATCGACTTCAGGTCTTTGTGGAATAAAAGTCCACCGCACCGCGGTCCAGCGGCTTTTGTTTTCGCGAGTCAACGGTTCCATACGCATTTCGTCAAGATGCAATGCTTCGGGAAACTCAGGCGGACTCACACCTACATATTCGGGACGAGAATAGTCTACAAGAATCGAGATTGTCCATGGTATATTGACGACAGGCTGTTCAGATGAAAGGGCTACCTCAATGAAGAGTCGCTCCTGTTCTATAACCAGTGTTTCGTCTGCTTCGACTTCTTCTAGCGGTACAGATTCTGCAAGAAGCGGTTGTGGAAGATCCTGCTCATCATCACCTGCGTGAGCGAAAAGTGAGACGGAAAATAATAGTAATACTAATAATCCGGTCCTGATGTTGGCGCATCTTCTATCCATTCCGAACTTTTCCATCGTTCGCTTTCCTTTTCTTTTAAAAATTTGAATAACGTCTGCATCCGCTCGCTATTTTCGGCGTTTTTTCCCATTTCTTTTTCAATGGACTTTTGCCGATCTGTTTCCTGATGCTCTTGAGACAAGAGGCTAAGTTCCAGATTTCGTTTTGCATCGATACGACTCGGCTCAATGTCCAAAGCTCGTCTGAAATCTGTAGCCGCTTCAGTGAAAAATCCTTTCTCGAAACGTACAATTCCTTGGTTGTAGTAGATACGATAGAGCAATTCGGTATCTCCACTTGCCGCTGACTCGGCGTCTTTGAATCGTTCAAGCGCTACATCACTTTCGCCAAGCAAATAGTAACTTGAACCTAGTCCAAATTCAGCGTAAACTTTGGCTTCATGAAAAGAGGATGCTTTCATATACGCGGCGATAGCTTTATTTGACAGCCCTCGCGAATTATAAAAATTACCCTCCATCACAAGGATTTTTCCCCTTATTCCAGAACAAGAGCAAAAGAAAAGCATGAAAAAGAACAGCGCCAATTTATACATATTTTCCATAGAAAAAAATTAACACCGCCAACTAAAGATTCCACATTACGATGGAGAGGAAGTCGTCATAATAAAAAAAGTCACCGGATATCCAGTGACTTCCTCCTTTTTTATCAAAGGATCGATTCTTTTGGAATCGATCCTTTGATAAGTATCACCAACCGCCGCTATTGCCGTAGCCGCCTGACGGGCGCTCGCGGCGCGGTCTGTCCATTGCTTCATTGACCCGGATTTGGCGTCCATCAAAGTCTTTGCCATTAACGCCCGCGATAGCGGCCGCAGTTTCAGACTCAGACTCCATTTCGACAAATCCAAAACCTTTTGAATTACCAGTTTCACGATCAAAAACAACTTTTGCGGAAACTACAGTTCCAAACTGATTGAACAGATTTCGTAGCCCATCTTCGGTAGTGCTGTAAGAGAGGTTACCGACATACAATTTCTTAGCCATTGAGAAAATTCCTTCACCCGGAAACGCCGGGTACGTTTTATTCACGTCCGTTACACGGACGGCTCTTTGCTTTCCCACAGGAAGATTTTCTCGTGGGAAAACGAAGGGACAAAGTAAGGTAATAGGAAAAAATATTGAAAAAAACGTAACCCGATAAAAAGAGTAGCTAACAATGGTAGAGAGATAAAAAATCATTATTTTTTTAGAACTGTGATTCTGTCCAGCAATCAAAGATTCATTCCTATTAGTCGCAATCTTTTAAGAGAAAGTAATATAAAGCATCGCATTTTCCTATAAAAATATTTTTCAGCCAATTCATCATTGAATTACTGACAGCAAAGCACCCTGCGCTCATGTTACAAACTCTACAGCGCTTCTTAAAACCTCTTGTCTTAAGAGACACCTTTATCTATAAAACCACAACTATTAATGATTATAGTTTGTAAATTAAAGCGTGTCAAGTATAATTTTAAAAAAATTGTAATATTAAGCCTATATTTCAGAAAAACTGTGTTTCAAGGCGCAATTTTCAATTGGAAAATATCCAACTTGACAAGAAAAAGTATTTTTTATACCCTTAATAGGTGAGTGAGTCTAGGTTAGGTACGGATAGAGGAAATGGTCTGTTTTATATAAACAAACCGTTGTAGAAGGATAGTCACCATTTAGAAACCGTTCCGAGAGAACTGTGCAAAATACTGGAGTGTTAATCAAAATGCCATCGTCTTTTTTTGCCGAAATACTGAATCCCCGTTTCGACTCTCCTGTGAATGTGGATATTTCCAGAGGAGGAAAAGTTCTCATTATAAGTGATTTTCACATGGGGGTCGGCAGGCGAGACGATCTTGTCTACAACGGCAATATGCTTATAGAAATTCTTGAAAATTATTATTTTAAAGATGATTGGATATTGATCCTGAATGGCGACATTGAGGAACTACAAAAGTTTCATATGGACAACATCCAGGAGCAATGGGCAGGTCTCTATCGTGTGTTTGATCATTTTAATGCGGTAAACCATCTTTACAAGACTCTGGGTAATCACGACGAGACCCTCGTTTTTGAAAGAAACTATCCATATCCGCTTTACAATGCGGTTAAAATCAACACAGGTCATATTCCCATTTACGTCTTTCATGGACATCAATCCTCAAGGATCTATTCCCGTTTCAATCGCCTGATCAGTTTGAGTATACGGTACCTTTTGAAGCCTCTTGGTATCCGTAACATTTCATCTGGGCGTAGTCCTCATCATAGATTCTACGTGGAAAAACAGGCTTATGATTTTTCCCTCGAAAATAATTGTATATCAATCATCGGGCATACACATCGGACACTTTTCGAGTCATTAGGGCGATTCGATTACATCAAGTTCGAGATAGAGCGCCTTTGTCGCGATTATATTACGGCTTCCGAGGCGGAGAAAGGGTACATCGCTGGCGAGGTTTCCAATCTACGCGTGGAATTGGGTAAATTGAAGCGTTCTGAGCGCCGCGATACGCTCAGACAGAGCCTTTATGGAGACGATTTGCCGGTACCGTGTCTCTTCAATGCGGGATGTGCCATCGGTAAGCACGGCATCAACGCTATTGAGCTGGACAACACGGACCCGAACCGTGGTATTGGTCTAGTCTACTGGTTCATGGAAGGACGGCAAATGAAGTTCATTAACCGCGGGTGGTATAAGGTGGAGTCTTTCGGAGACACCCCCTACCGCCGTGTGCTTCTCAACAGCGACACTCTGGACTATATCAAGGCAAAAGTGGAGCTATTGGGAAAATAAGAGAGAGTGGGGAGTTGTTAGAGAGTCTTTTATCAGACTTTTATTTTAATATTTTGACAGGAGAATAAACATGGAAACAACCGTAATATCTTTAGGCGGTTCTATTGTGGCGCCGGAAGGCGTTGACGCGGATTTTTTGCGGGATTTTGTGAAGATCACGCGAGAATTATTAATCGCAGATGCAGACAGGCGGTTTATATTCGTGGTGGGCGGCGGTGGGCCGGCGCGGGCTTGGCAAAAGGCTTATAAGGACGTATGTACGAGCTTTTTCTCACCGATTGACAAAGCCGCAGACTGGATTGGTGTTATGGCAACACGGCTCAATGCCCAGCTTGTAAAGGCGGTCATGGGAGAATTGTGTAAGGACGAGGTAGTAACTGACCCAAGTGGAGATGTAATGTTCACAGGCAGAACGCTGATTGCCGCAGGATGGAAACCGGGTTTCTCATCGGATTTTGACGCGGTACTTTTGGCGGAGAAGTTCGGTGCGAAAACGTTGATCAACTTGTCGAACATTGAGCGCGTATTTACGGATGACCCACGCAAAAACCCGGCGGCAAAGCCTCTTGATATAGTTTCGTGGAAGGATTTCCGCGCAATGGTCGGCGAGGAATGGGTCCCGGGCAAGAACACGCCGTTTGACCCTGTGGCAAGCCGCTATGCGGACAAAATCGGACTCAAGGTTATTTGCGCGGCAGGCAGGAATCTCCCCAATTTAGAGAACATCCTGAACGGCAAGCCTTTTATGGGAACTACTATCAGCTAATTTAAAAACGCTACTTTCTAAGCCACCCCGGCGATTTACCATAGATATTCTTGAATACGCGACAGAAATACGCTTGATCTTGAAAACCTGTTTTGTCAGCTATTTGAGCTATAGTGTCGCCTGAATGGATGAGGAGGTCCACAGCCATGAATACGCGGTAGTGGTTGAGGTACTTCCAGAGGGACATACCCATTTCCTTGCGGAAGATTCTGGTAATATAGTCTTCACTGCTGCCCACCGCGTCCGCGAGTTTCCACCGAAAGATGTGTCCGTGTGCGTGCTGGTTGAAGTAGAGAATAGCTTTCTTCACCAGTGCGCCAGTGAACAAAGGAAGAATGGGGTCGCCCGCGGCTATAGCCCGCACGCGAGCGCAGAATGCTGGAGAACCGGCGACCGAGCGATTGCACAACACCACCCGTGAGTATTTGCCGAGTTCTTTGACGAGTTCAGGTGAATTTATATATTCAGGTATCACGATGATAGGCGCCATAGCGGTCGCCGGATGATTACGGATGGTCTTTATCATCTCAATGTCTATGTTTCCAAGACCAATGATGTCAGGCGCGGTTTTGGAAACTACGTTAAAGAAATCTTCCGAAGAAGCGATGCTCACCTGTACATCGCCATCTATCCATGAAGACAGGAGTTCTCCGTTGGAAAACTCACCCGAAGACAGTCCTTCTTGTCCTCCGATAAATAATATATTTCCATTCTCTGAATTTTTCTTATCCAGAGCTTGACTTATGGTTTCACCTTCAAGCTCATTACTGAAGCACAGAAGCGGAGTTTGAAAAAATTCAGGATGAGCGCGAAAAAGAGCCGCCAGCTTGCTGTATGAAAAGCTACTTGTACTGAGCCCTAGCGGGGGGGGGGGGGGG
>JAISCD010000013.1 GCA_031265825.1 Treponema sp.
AGGCGTCTCGGACGGATAGCTCCGAGGGGCGGTTTTACCGTAGCATCGGAGCGTCGCCCCGCCTATCTTATTTACGGGCGCACGTAACAAGCGCAAGCCAGCCCCCATGTTTTATCCGCACTTCCACCGTAAAGATAATTTTCTCGCCGATATTTTTACGCATTTGTATAACAGTATTATTTTGATGTTTCGTATCGGATAGTTTTATATCAGTCGCCGTGTTTACCACATCGGCAAAAAGCAATAAGTCATCGTCTTGAAGATTATGATACGCGACCCGATAGGAATGGCGGACCGCCTCGCTTTCAAGCATAATCTTTTTCACACCTTGCCCGTAAACAGCTTGAATCCTCTCCGCGGCGTCAGGCATTACCAAACCGATAAACGCCTTTTCATTTTTATTTCCTATTTTTGCATTGTCAATAAACGCTTTTAACTCATTCGTAGAAAGCAAGCGTGTAAACCACTTCTCCATGCCTAAACCGTTTCTCCTTTGTTACACCCCCGCATGAGGCGGTTATATCTCTTCTATAAAAAAGATTGTTTTTCTCCAATCTTTTCAAAAGTCTGTATCACAGTGATTTTCTTTTCATGGCTTGCCTCTGTTTCAACTTGACTTGACAGCAGGGACTTTACCATCGTCTTGGCTACTTTTTTATTGGGTTCAGTCAATCGTCTGTAGTCCAACAAAAAGGCTTTCTCATCAGGCGGCAGGCTATCAATATCGTCTTCTTCTATGTTTGATTCTAGGGGTTCTTCATCAAAGGGAGGCGGCGGGTTGATGAGATGGTTAAACATTTCTCCTTGACCTGTGAGTAACCATTCACGATTTACCCCAAAGGTAAGATGTATCAGCTTAATGTTACGTTCAGTTAATGGTTTATTTTCATGCTCAATATCTGAAAGCATTCCTTGGGATATTCCTATCCTCTCCGCAAATTCACCCTGCTTTAGACCGATCTCCGCACGGACTTTTATAAGTCTTTTTCCAATTCCTATCATTTCTTTCGAGCGAATAGATTTTAGATAAATTGGCGGTCGTGTAGACTTCCGAAGAGGCGGGTTATGAAATGGTTAGGTATATGGTTCTTGTTGTTTGTGTGGTACTCTTTTGCGGCGGATGTCAATCCGCTCGATCTGTCGGACGGGATTATCCGCACTCTGAAACAACTACAAGCGGAGCGCTTCTTATTGACGACCGAATTGGAAACCTCGAAAGCGAACTTGCTCAAGCTCGAACGTGCAGAAGGGGTTCTATAGCCGGGAGGTCGCCTTACCGAGCGTGACGCTCTGGTATGACGCGCCCCACCCCAACGACGTAACCGCGGGCTTCGCACAGCGCACCTTCAAAATCGGCGATGATTTCTTTTCAGAACGCGAAGGCACGAATTACACCTGGGACATCACGCTGGAGATCGTCTCTCGAAGTCCAGAGATACTCCAGCGGATCGCCGCGGTAGTGCGGGCTTATTTGGCAGAGAATAGCGTCTGGATTCACGGACTGAAGACACTCTTTGTCTTTCAGGACGCCGCGATCAACGACGAACCGGTAGAGGACTATAATACTTTACCGCGAGTGATATACAAGATAGCAATTGATATAGAGGAGCAGAACGAATGGCACAAGGAAAGCATGGGCATGGCGAAAGCGACGGTCAGCATACGCTGAGCGCGAAGAACATGCTCAATCAAAGGTTGGAATACGGCGCGTATATCTGGCTGCCGTATGAAACGAAGTCAATTCCGGTTGACTTCGCTGAGCAACTCCCACAGGACTTTTTTCTATTTAAAGAGGAGGATACATGAGACGACTCGGAGTATATGGCGAGAACCTGCCGACACGGCGGGATCGCTCAGTACAGCCCGCTGATTTCTCCATCGCGGGCATCATCGGCTTTTTCGGCAGACAGTACGAGAAGCCCTATCAGGTGCAGAACGCGGCGGAAGCACAAGCGGTGTTCGGCGAACAATTTGACGCGGCGACCTATGGCTGGGACGCGCTCAACGGCTTCTTTGCGAACCTCGCGGGGGAACGCGGCAGTATCTATGTCCTGTCGCCCAAAGGCACATCCGCGGCTCAGGCATCGATCACTATCAGCAATCTGTTGATTCAAGCGGCGTATCAGGGGGAGAACGCCTACGGCGCATGGAATAACTTGATCAGCGTCAAACTGACGCGCGTCAACGGCTTCGCGGCGAGTCTCACCGCCGCGGCGAACTCCGCCACAGTGTCTGTCGACAGCGTCGCGGGCTTCAAGAGCGGCGACCAAGTCATCCTCAACACTACCACAACGACCGTATATACCGTCGCCGCGATCAACGCCGCCACGAAACAACTCACTCTGTCCGCCGCGCTCACAGGCGCTGTCGGCGATACCCTCACCGGCGTCGCTTATAATCTGCAAGTCTTTGTCAGAAGCATAACCGGCGAAGTCGCAGAAGTGGAGGCTGGACTCGGCAAGACGCTCGTCACGCTCAACCAAAACGACCCGGAGAAGTTCATCGGCACCGTCTTTAAGCAGTCGAGTTATATCAAGGTCACAGAAAGCGCGGACA
>JAISCD010000062.1 GCA_031265825.1 Treponema sp.
GCCAAACCCGCCGATTAAGGCGCGCCGGGTACATACCGGAGCGTCCGTGTATGTACCCAATTTAATTATGTATTTAGGTAATTTAATTATGTTTAAAGCCAATTCAATTATGTTTAAAGGTAATTCAATTATGTCTGGAGCCAATTCAATTATGTTTTTAGGTAGTTGAATTATGTTTAAAGCCAATTCAATTATGTTTAAAGCCAATTTAATTATGTCTGGAGCCAATTCAATTATGTTTAAAGGTAATTCAATTATGTCTGGAGCCAATTAGATTATGCCTATAGCCAATTAGATTATGCCTTTATCCAACTGAATCAGCGCTTGATTCGGTGGTATCCGGGTATTTTGTGGTCAAATTGAGTGATTTTGTCGTGCGCGGGCTAATAGCTGTCTTCTATTTTCTCTATACTTTCCATGCTGTCTTGAAAGAGAACAAGCATCTGCTCTATATCCGTCTTGGAAGCGTTTGATTGTTCTATCGTCTTATTCAGGGTCTCCGCTATCCTTCCATATTCCTTAAACGTCGTGTCTATAGACGCAATATCGGTATTGACCGCGTTAAGCGCCTTATTCTCCTGTTCGCTCAACGCCACAATCTTCTGTACCAGAGACTTTCCTTCTTTAACCTCGTTTTTCATGGCGTCCATCTTCTCGGCGAGGCTGTCAATATGGTGGATGAGCTGTTTGATATTTTCGGAGATGGTTCCGATGGCGTCTTTGGTAGTCGCCGCGTGCTTGCGAATCTCCTGGGCTACCACGGCAAACCCCTTGCCCGCGGCTCCCGCGCGCGCCGCTTCTATGGACGCATTGAGGGCAAGTATGTTGGTCAGTTCCGCGATATTATGGATGGCGGCCAGATTGTCTCCGGTAACCTTCGCAATGCCGTTCAGCGCGTCGGTAAGCTGGAAGGAATCATCAAAGGCTTTATCAATAATCGCAAAGTTATGATCAACGTTTCCTATGTAACGCTGGCTATCCTTGGATACGCCCGTCAAGACCTCGGAGTTCTTCTGAAACGAGGCATTGGCGTTTCTCATAACATCAGAAACGCGGGCAAAGGTATCATGTAGATAGATGATAGTAGCGTTCAGCATGTGGCTTCGAGAGATAATCTCAAACACCATTATCTTAAACTTACTGTTTATATAATGAACCAGCCGTTTCATCTTATGGCTGAACAGGTCTCGCTTTGAAGTGGGTTTTTGTTGCGACGTAGCAGGCGCTGTATTCATGATTAGCCTCCGAAAAAGACCGCGGTAAGGGTCTGGTTATGGTGGGTGAAGTATTCTTCCCCACAGGTGTTAAACCCAGCAAAGGAGATGCTCTCGAACACCCGATTGAATTCATCTATCTTGCCAAGCTCTTGCATCTCAACATACCGAAAGGCGCAGTTAAACAGAATCGCCCCTTGTATATTCGGGAGATAAAGCCGCGCATCTTCCAGAGACTTACGGGCGTTGGCGATAATATCTCCCCGCCGTAAGAGGTGAACTCTTGTCGATTCATCCAAGGTACAGTAAAACGTCAAGCCCTGCCCATCAATAACCCGGCCCGGACTGCGTACATAAACCGTATCTCCCATCACAATACCTAAAGGGTTCTGGCTGAAATGGGCTGTGGTGAGTTTATCCACCCCGGAAACGCCGGTGGCCCGTGCGTAATACTCCGCGGCGTTCTGCCCTTCTATTTCCCAGACGGTACGTTTAAGCGGCTCCGCTTTTGTAATGACAAAGGAGGTTTTGGTCGGGATACAATGGACATAGTGGTTACAGTAAAAAGGTATCTTCATCTTCATAACCATAACCACAACCCCATCACTGGAACATTTTTCGTCCGCGCTCACCAGCGTTTTGATAAATTGAAACTCGTCCGCCGCGGCGCCGCCTACCAAGTTCAGATTAAAACCCTTTTCATACGTAAAGCGTTTGATGATCTCCTCACCACGGCACAGTCCATCAAAAAGCACAATGCCTAAATAGCTATTCGGGTGTATGTTCCGATAGCCCATTTTCCGCCTCAACTCCTCAATCGTTTTTTGGGCGGCAAGCGCGGGGTCTCTCTTTACCCCCTCTTGCAAGGCGACAAAGGTCTCCGCCACTTCGTCGGAAGACAGGGACATGGCGACGATGCCTTTCTTGACAGCCCCGCTTGTACACCAGCCGCCAACCATCGACGAACCGATACAGGTAGCATGAGGAAAAGCCTGTTTGATTACCCTGTGGGGTTCAAACCGCTCAAATTCAACCGAGAAGAAATAGATCACCGCCTTAACATTCGGTTGATCGATCTCTTTAATAAGTCCATTTATATCCCAAGACAGGCGGGCGGCAACTTTTATACTCATAATATCCTTCTTTACATCCTTTTTTTACTAGAACGCTTACTATTCTTCGGCAGGAAGTCATATCAGACAGGTTATATAACATTAAATGATTAAAGCCAAGGCGGGGAATCGAACCCCGGACCTGCGCATTACGAGTGCGCCGCTCTGCCGACTGAGCCACCTTGGCGAAAGACACGTTATTCTATAATAAAGGTAAAATAATGTCAAGTATCAAATTTTACCCCTTCACAAAATAAAATTTCTATAATAGAATGAGAACATGTCTAACGATACGCTTATGCACATTCAAAGACTCTTAACAGACAGTAATCCCCCTTCTCTCGAAGGCGAGTTTGCGGAAAGTGTCGAATTGACGAAACTCCACGATGATATATTGACGGTACGGGAAATTCTCACAGCTTTTGCGAATGATGACTTCTCGGTGAGCATTGAGAAAAGCGGCGTTGTCTTTGATAACCTGAGAACCTTACAGGAACATATAAATTCCATTTTCATACTGATGCAACTCGTTGAGCAAGGGAATTTTTCACAGCAATATCCTCTTACCAACTCGTTTTCTATTGCGTTTAACCGCATGATGAGTCAATTTGACTCTACGCTTTCGAGCTTAAAGGATGAGGAAAAAGCATCGCAGGAGCGAGAGTCTCATCTCAAGTATTTGGCTGACCATGATCCGCTTACCGGACTTATGAATCGTAGGGCGTTTATGGAAAAAGCGCTTGGAGTATTGAAGATGGCAGTCTTGAAGGGCGTATCGTGCGGTATTGTGATGATAGATATTGATTTTTTTAAGAAATTCAACGACACCTATGGACATCTGGCAGGAGACGAGGCTTTGAAGCACTTTGTTGAAGTGATAAGCCGCACTATGCGTAAGGATGACTTCTTGGGGCGTTACGGTGGTGAAGAGTTCGTATTCTTTTTCTGCAAGGCAGATAAGAAGACAGGTATAGCTATTGCGGAACGTCTGCGAGAAACGCTTGCTCATTCGCCGGTTCTGTTGGATGTCGGTCCTGTATCTTTAACTGCGAGTTTCGGTGTGGCAATGGCCTCAGATGTGAAAGCTACCACCATTGACGAGAAATTTATCGAGAATCTCATCCACAATGCGGACATCGCTCTTTATCAGGCTAAGAACACTGGAAGGAACAAAGTAGTTGCGTTTTAGTCTTTGAAAAAGAGACAAAGTGTTTCAGAAGAGCGGCGTAAATTATTTGCGTTTTTTAATAAAAAAAACGCTTGCTATTTGTAAGAAAAGTGGTACACTTGATTAAGTGAAATAAAAGGAGATTTTATGGCAATAGACTTAACCGTTTTAATTGTTGACGATTCACGTATCATGAGGAACACAGTGAAAGGAATATTCTCTGATATGCGGATAGTCTGCACTTTTGTAGAGGCGAACAATGGAGAAGAAGCTCTGGAACAGCTTAGTATGACCAAGATTGACTTGGTACTTCTGGATTGGAATATGCCCAGGATGTCAGGTATTGATTTTCTCAAAAGCGTGCGGGCTAAAGAGAAGTACAAAAGCTTGCCTATCATCATGGTAACTAGTGAAGCCGCGAAATACAATGTTATTGAGGCTTTGAAGAATGGAGCGACGGATTACATTACAAAGCCAGTCAATTCAAAGCTTTTTACCGAAAAACTAGCCAAAATACTTAACAAATAAGGGAGAATCTGTGGAACAGTACATTAAACCGTTTATTAATGTCTGTATAGACGTCTTCAAGCAGTTCATTGGATGTGAAATAGCCGCGAAGATCCCTTACTTTTCGGAGAAAGACTCTATTGCGGGAGGGGATATTTCCGCAGTTATCGGATTTACTGGCGAAGCTTGCGGTGCAGTCATTATCTCTATGCAGAAGAAAGTAGCTATCAAACTCACCGATATACTCACCGGAAGTCCACACACGTCCATGGATGACGATGTCCTTGATGCCATCGGCGAAATTGTAAATATCATAGCAGGTAATGTTAAGCAGGAGCTGGGAGAGACGATGAATATGATTATCTCCCTGCCGACTATCGTGCAGGGAGCTGATCATATTGTCAGGTGGCCCGGAAGTCAGACGCGTATACTTTGCATACCGTTCAGTATTTTTGAGGATGATGTATTTACCCTTTTAGTCGCTATTGAAACCACCACGAGAGCGCACTAAAACGGACTAATAGTATGAAACATGTTTTTGTTTTTAATCCCAAATCATTTCTCGATCAAGGGAAGATGGATTTCATCATTGATGTCATAGGCCAGCACTTCAGAAAGCAAGAGCATCCGCATTTTTCTATACAGATTTCACACTTTCCCCGTGACGCGATAGGTTGCGTGCGACAGGAAGTGAAAAGTGCGGAAGAAGGTGAAATGGTGCGGATCTATGCTATCGGTGGAGACGGTATTCTTTTTGACTGTCTCAACGCCATTATGGACTTTCCCAATACCCAGCTCGCATCTATCCCCTATGGGAATTCCAACGATTTTATCCATTCTTTCGGTGAAGGTTTGGAAGAGCAATTCAAGGATATTTCAAAGATAACGACTGGAGACGTTATTCCTACAGATGTTATCGCGGCGGGATTCAACTATGCTCTCAACTCTTGTACTATTGGGTTTGAAGCCGCGGCTGTTGTGAAAGCTAACATTGTCACCCGCCATTACAAAAGTATCTTCAACAGGTTCCCCTTTCTTTACGCTCCAATGATGACTTTCTGCAACATAAGCGGGATCTTTGATCCTGATTTACTTAATCAAGAGTATGAGCTAACCATTGACGGTGTTGATTTTAGTGGGCGTTACGCTTCCATTAATATTGCCAATGGTCCATGTTACAGGGGTAACAAGACCCTGGCTCCGACAGTCCGTCCTGATGACGGTTTTCTAAACGTAATACTGTTCAAAAGTATGGGTGCCATTTTGACATTGATACGGTTAAACGATTTCTTGCACGGCAAGACCCCCGCGGACTGTAAAATCATCCGTGCTCAAAAAATAGAAGTGAAGTCTAAAGAGGTACTTCAGATTCAGCTAGACGGTGAAGTGTTTTTTGACACGAGCCTTACTATTCAAGTGAAACCAGCGTCCGTCCAGATTGTAACTCTGGCAGGATTAACCTACGACAGACAAAGGAAAAAGGCTTAAAAATGGGAAAAGTCGGTGTAAATAGAAAGAAAGCTTCCTTTAATTTCGCCAATATAGTCGCTTTTCTGGGAATTAGCGTTTTAGGTTTTTTCCATATTGCTCAAAGTGTGCAGAATAAAATGGATCTCTTGTCTATGGGCTTCATGGGTGTCTGCGTCATTGTCCCACTAGGATTGCTGACTATAGCTTTCGTAGTTGTTAAGGATTATAAGCAACTCGCCTTTTTTGTGCCACTGGTTTTCTTCGTATGCATAACTAGTATTCAGGTGATAGTAAATATGTCTCAAGTACCGGCGATGTGGGACTTGTTCTATCTGCCACTTTGCATTGCCGTATGCTTATTGAGTTTCCTCTATGATAATCTCCAGCAAACATTAGCTTACAATATATTTCAGAATATTCTGTTGGGCATCATGGCTTTTAACCGTGTGCCCTTTCTGGGGCAAGACTCAGAAAACCTCATAATAAACTTATTCGGTGAAGACTATGTGGGAGTACCCGTACTGATAATCGGATGGGTGGTATCCCTTATCGCTTCGTTTTTCATTATTGTCGCCTTCTATAGCTGGAAGCAAAAAGCGGACTTAGCGATAAAGAGTAGAGACTCCTTCAGAACCCTCATGTCCACAACTCCGAACTATATCGCTATGGTTGATAAACAGAATCGTGTTATCTATATAAGTAGCAACTTGGCGAAACTGGGTCACATCACTAATCCTGAGTGGGTTATTGGACGTCCTGTGCTTGATCTTTTTCCAACAGTAGAACTCAAAGAGCTTGCTGGAGCACTTCTACGGAAAACATCCAATATTTATGAGGCAATGTGGGAATACACTCTGAATGGTGAACGCGGGTACTTCAAAGCACTGGGCAATGACTTACCCGGGGACATAGGCGGTACTCTCATTAATCTGATGGATATGACTCACTTGGCGGAACGCGATGAAATCGCTGCGATGAAGGATAGTCTAAACATAGGGATTTTCTTTATGAACAAGGAATATGTCATCCAAGATAATCATTCCAAAGCCTTGTTCGAGATAATGGGAGTGAGTGATTTTCACGGCGTTAAATTCATCGATCTTTTGGAGAAATCGGTTACACCCAGCGAGTTGCTGGCTATTTGCGATTATTTCGAGATGATATTCCTTCAACAGTTCGATCAAGATATGCTCAACGATATTAATCCTTTGAATGAATTTCAGTACATGAGTCCAGAAACTCGCGAAAAGAAAATATTCCACACGGAATTCATTACGGTAGATCGAGGACATGGCGAAATCATGCTTATGATCTCCATCTATGATATTACAGCTAGTGTGGAGTTAAAGAAACGCCTCGCCGAAGAGAAACAGCATCAAGAAGAAGAAATGCGAGCTATGTTTGAGCTTATCAATGTAGAGTCGAGCGTTTTCAACGATTTCATTGACGATGCTAATTATGAATTCGGACAAATCGACCGATGTTTGAAAAACGACGGTCTGACCCTACACGAAAAATTGGTCGAAGTTTACCAGTCTGTTCACGCGGTAAAGTCCAACGCTGTTATTTTAGGACTCGCTACATTCGGAGAGAAGGTTCATAGTTTGGAGACCATTATCAAAAATATGCGTGAGAAAGAAAACATAAGTTTCGATGATATGCTCCATCTAACGTTACAGATTGAAAATATCGCCAAAGAGAAAGAAGGGTTCAAAGACACTATCTCAAAGATAGACTCCATGCGGAGCGACGGTGCTCAGAAAACAAATGACGACGTGCTTATCGAATCTCTTGTAAAGGCGACAAGTCGTGCTTCGAAAGACCTTAATAAGAATGTGAAGTTTGTAATAGATTCCTTAGATAGAGGCATCATAGTACACGGACCGCGGCGACTTATGAAAGAGATCCTCATGCAACTCGTCCGTAATTCGGTGGTTCACGGTAT
Source organism: Treponema sp. (assembly GCA_031265825.1). GTDB lineage: Bacteria > Spirochaetota > Spirochaetia > Treponematales > Breznakiellaceae > JAIRKH01. Next base: position 7,417 of record JAISCD010000062.1, read on the forward strand.
AGAAACGCCAGAGGAGAGGATTGCCAAAGGGAAAAACGAAACAGGCTCAATACACCTATCTATTAAAGCGGAAAACAGCATGATTCATATCAAGCTCAAAGATGATGGAGGTGGTATTAACTTCGAGAAAATCAAACAAAAAGGATTGGAAAATGGTTTATTCAAAACCAATGCCGAGGCATCAGACAAAAACGTTCTGCTCAATGCTATCTTTTCGCCAGGTTTTAGTACCGCGGAAGCAGAGACAGTTCACGGTGGACGGGGCATTGGACTCAACCTTGTGCGCGACCGTGTGAAAGAGATAGGTGGCAACCTCAAAGTACAGACAGAGCTTAACAAGGGTACGGCATTCCATATCTATATACCTCTGCCTCCAGAAGCCTTTCAAGCACCTGGCGAGGAAAAGGCATCTTAGTCAAGATAAGAAAACTCGAACTTTTCAAACACTGAGTTATCTGCGCCTTGTAAAAGAGGAGAAAGGTTTATATTGAAGATAGAAATCTTTACATTTTGTGATTTTGCACAGGAAAACGGAGGGAAGCTTACCATTATTGGTACGTTTGACACCATAATTGCTCGTTCTTTTCCATGCATTCATCCGCAACTGTTCATTGTTATACGAATGCGTTTTAACATTTGGGAATTTGCAAAACACACGTTCCGCATTGAGACCTGCGACCTTAAAGGCGATATGTGCATGGATACCATAAACGGCAATATGGTCGTCAACAGCGTGGATAACACAACCGCCGTTTCCCACCTTATTTTTACCATTTCTAACCTATACTTCAAAAGTAACGGCATGATAAGTTTCGTACTTTACATAGATGACCGAGAGGTCACTTCCATTCCCTTATATATCAGAAAAGGTTAGTTGATGACTGTTACTTTTATTTCGTTGCTGTCCGTAGCATCTACTATGAAGATGCTACTCGCTTCTACGCCACCCAGAATCAGACGGGAAATCGGGTCTTCCAGATCGGACTGTACGGTGCGACGAAGTGGACGCCCTCCAAATTTAGGATCCCACGCTTTCTTGACGAGTAGAGACTTTGCCGCGTCAGTTACGTTGAACTCAAAACCTTGGACTTTGAGTCGCTCGGCAAGCTCTACAAGATGAATATCTAAGACACGAGCGACTTGCTTTTCATTGAGCGAATGAAACACGATAATATCGTCGATGCGGTTAAGGAATTCCGGGCTGAATATACGGCGTAGTTCTTCTTTGGAGATTGCCTCGATATCATCCTGTAGAAGTCCATCCCCAATGTTAAAGCCGAGTCTGGGACCGTTCACTTCGCGGCCGCCTACATTGCTGGTCATAATGACGATGCTATTTTTGAAGTTGACGGTATGTCCTATGCCGTCTTTGAGATCCCCCTCTTCAAGTACTTGGAGAAGAATGTTGAACACGTCGCGGTGAGCTTTCTCAATCTCGTCAAACAAAATGACACAGTAAGGGGAATGCCTGACTGCTTCGGTTAGGATACCGCCTTCACCGTAGCCGATGTAGCCGGGTGGAGCACCTACAAGCCGCGCTATGTTGTGTTTTTCCATGAAGTCTGACATATCAATACGGATGAGAGAATCTTCTGTACCGAAGAGGAATGTTGCGAGCTTCTTGGCGAGCAGGGTCTTGCCTATGCCGGTGGGACCCAAAAATATGAACGAACCAACCGGACGGTTTGGAGAAGAGATGCCTGTACGCGCGCGCCGGATACTAGACGCTATGCGGCTTATAGCGTCGTCCTGTCCGATGACGCTTTTGCGAAGCTCCTCTTCAATCACCAAAAGACGTTTTGTCTCTTCTGTACCGATTTCGATAAGTGGTATGCCTGTTGCGTCTGCCGCGGCTTGGCGTACATGCGACTCGGTAACGACAGGCTTCTCCGCGTAACGCTCCCATGCAATGCGAGCGTTTGTCACCCGATCCCGCAGATCCTTGGCTTTGTCCCGAATCAAAACACTACTTTTATAATCTCCGTTTGCCATGATGAGGTTTTTCTCCTCAATGAGATGGAGCATCTCAGCTTCAAAAACCCCTATTTCTGGTGGTAACGCGATTGTTTCAAGCTTCCGCAATGCGCCTGCCTCGTCGAGCATATCTATTGCTTTATCAGGCATGAAACGTTCCGGCAGGTAACGTTCACTCAATTTCACAGCCATATTGATTGCTTCGTCTGTGTAACGTACTTTATGGAAGTTTTCATAATGCAACTTTATACCCTTCAGTATCTCTATTGTCTCGTTAATGCTCGGTTCTTTCACTATGATAGCTTGAAATCGGCGTTCCAATGCCGCGTCTCGCTCGAAGTACTTACGATATTCCGCGGATGTAGTCGCACCGATGCAGTGAAAATCACCACGGGCAAGCCCCGGTTTCAGCATATTGGAGACATCGACCGAACCCTCGGAATTGCCTGCACCTATGATGGTATGAGTTTCGTCGATAAAGAGAATGATATTTCCAGCACGGATTATTTCCTGCATAATTTTTTGGAGGCGTTCCTCAAATTCACCACGGTATTTTGCACCGGCAATGATGGAACCCATGTCCAGAGAGACGACGCGCCACTCAGCGAGCGATTCAGGCGCAAAGTCAGATACTAGAACTTGCGCCAAACCTTCGACAATGGCGGTCTTACCCACGCCCGGCTCGCCAACAAGCACAGGGTTGTTTTTGGTTTTGCGCGATAGTATGCGAATGAGTCGCTCTATCTCCCGTTTCCGACCAATGACCGGTTCAAGCCGTCCTTCTTTGGCAAGTACAGTAAGATCTCTTGCGGCAAACGTATCTAAAGTCGGGGTAAGCTGTTGATAAACAGCTGTTTTATAATTTGACTGACGGCTATTTTGGTTAACGATGACTGTCTGGATTGCTACGCGCAAGAGGTCAATGCCGAAACCTCTTGCGCTGAGGTAGTTTTGCAAAACTGAGTCTTGTTCCATCGCACACGCGAGTAGGATATGTTCGGTACCAATTTTCGTACTTTTTAAGGTAACGGCTTCAAGCTTGGCAACTTTAAACATATTCTCCGCTCGCAAAGACAAGGGTAATGCTCTGCCAAGGGCGACACCACCTATGTGTAGAAGACTATTTTCGACAATCCGCCTGAAGTCAAGCATATCCACACGCAAGAAAAGAAGGGCTTTACACGCAATTCCGCCAGCATCCTTTAACATGGCTATAATGATGTGTTCGGGCAGTATTTCATCGACGTTGAAACGGACACCTTCTTCTTGAGCCCCCAACGAAATAATCTTTTGCATTCGGTGTGTTAATTCTCGAAACATATTTTCTCCCTTTATCAACTGCCCGCCATGATTTCATCTCTCCAACAAGTATAGATATTCTTTAACATGAATATCTCGATTCGATAAATTTCGGCAACCACGAAATATATTATAACTTGTTTCTAAAATTTTTATTTTACCAATTTTTAGAAGCATTTCTTTCATTTCTTCAAGAGATATAAACCCTTCGGAATTAAAAGATATAAGTACATATTTTGCTTTTATATTTGCAACTAATTCAAAAAGCGCTTGAGATGCAAGTTGTTTTTTATTATATACAGAACGGTTCCAATTACTTGGAATACCCGAAACTTTGCTGACGCTCTCAGGATATTTATTTTCAAGTATCAAGTTAAGCATAAAATAATTAGAACCATAAGGATGTTGATTATACGGCGGATCTAAATACGCCAAATCAACTTCAGGAGCTTCATTGATGATCACGTTTGAATCACCGTTATAAACAAGAAAATCACTATTAAAGTTACTAAAAAGAGGAAACGGTAACGCAATATCGCCCTTTATTCGTAAAAGCGCATCTTGATTACCTCCTCCAAATTGACCAATACCTGTCGCTTTATTTTTATGAAAACCCTTAAACACGCCAGAAGTATTTGAATGAACCGAAGTCTCTGAAAGCAGAGGCGCAAGAAAATATTTTCTATATTCTTGACTAACCTCTTCAATCAGGTTACGCATTGTGTCGATATACATTGCGTTTCTGTGGGTATAAAAGACACGTTCTCCTATTTTGATATTATTGTCGTCTTTTGGGGAATATAATTCCGTAACAATGCCAGCGCTTAAAGGTTTTCTCGCTATTTTTTCTAAAAGTTCGTTATAAATACTTTTTAATGTAGGTATATCTAAATCATTTTTATTCGATAAATAACATTCATTTGTGATTTGCGAGTATTTTTCTAAATCATTAACTATTAACAATCTCGCAAATTGCTTGAAATAACGTGCTACAATACCAGAACCGCTAAATACATCAAATATATCTAATTTACTTTTATTTAAGCGAGTCTGTACTATATTGATTCCTTGAGTAATAAATGGTAGAAGAGAACGTTTATTACCAATATAAGTAATGATTTGCTTGATTAGATAGTCTTCGTTTTCGCATAATGCTTCAGTTAAGTCAGAATTCGCTTGTTTTGGACGGAATTTTGTCCTTTTTGAGACAGTCGAATCTATATCAGATAGTGTAGATAGTATATCCATAAGGATTATTTTACAAAAATTCCTTAATTTTATAAAACGGACTAAAGGATATTTTTTTGAGAATATTACATCTATTCCGAATTCCGCTTAACCTTTTTTTACGCGCTTTTCTGTATTTTATCCAGCCGAATAATGTCGGGCGGCGAAGCTTTTTCAACCGTATCTTGAGTAACGACAATCTTCATATTTTCTCTACCGTGCATAGAAGGGATTTCATACATAATATCGATCATCAGCTTTTCTACAATAGAACGGATACCGCGCGCGCCTGTTTTCTGCTTGATGGCGGTACCAGCAATAGCGTTAATAGCGCCTTCGGTGAATTCGAGATGCACGTTGTCAATCGCCATTGACGCCTGAAACTGCTTCACGATGGCATTACGCGGCTCAGTGATGATGCGCTTCAGATCTTCGAGTTTGAGTTCTTCAAGGCATACGGCGATGGGCAGGCGCCCGATGAATTCTGGTATCATACCGAAATGGATGAGGTCGTCAGGATGCAGACTCTCGAATAACTCCTTGCGGTTCTTTGCTGACTTGTCATCAAAGTCTGCACCAAAGCCGAGTGGGTGCTGAACAACCCTCTGTTCGATAAATTTTTCAAGTCCTACAAACGCCCCACCGCAGATGAACAAGATATTCGCTGTATCGATACGGAGCATTTCTTGATTCGGATGTTTGCGTCCACCTTGGGGCGGTACGGATGCGACCGTTCCTTCGATGATTTTCAGCAACGCCTGCTGAACTCCCTCGCCAGACACGTCTCGCGTAATAGATACGTTCTCACCCTTGCGGGCAATCTTGTCAATTTCGTCGATATAGACGATACCTCGTTCAGCGGCCGCTATGTTGTTGCCCGCATTTTGAATGAGCTTGAGTAGAATATTTTCTACATCTTCGCCCACATAGCCCGCTTCGGTAAGGGTGGTGGCGTCCGCTATAGCGTAGGGTACCTTGAGCTTACTCGCCAAGGTTTTGGCGAGCAGGGTTTTACCTGTACCTGTTGGACCAATCAACAGCACGTTAGATTTTTCGATTTCAACGTCATCTGAGCCTTTCCTGATGTTTTTCGGTCTACTTATACGCTTATAGTGGTTGTAGACGGCGACAGACAGTGCTTTTTTCGCGTCATCCTGTCCAACCACGAATTCATCAAGATATTCTTTTATTTCCCGCGGCGTAGGTATTTTATCCGTGAATTGCGAAGCAATATCTTGCTCTTCATCGGAAAGAATCTTTATACATACAGAAACACATTCATCACAGATGAAGACATTATGGGGGCCTGAGATGAGTTTTCTTGTGGTATCGCCGCTTTTCCCACAAAAGGAGCAAATTTGCTCTTCGTGCATGGAGTTACGAAACTTTGCCATTTTTTTCCCTTCTCAATATGGAATCTGCAACGCCGTAAGAGACAGCGTCTTCCGCGGACATGAAAAAATCTCTCTCCATATCAGCGGCTACTTTTTCAACATCTTTACCAGAGCATTGGGCGAAAATGTCAATGGTCAGTTTCTTTAGGCGGACGATTTCTTTTGATTGTATGCCAATGTCCCGCGCCTGTCCCTGGGCTCCGCCCCAGGGCTGATGAATCAGCACCCGGGAAGACGGCAAAACCATGCGCTTACCTTTCGCGCCAGCAGTTAGAATCAACGCCGCCATACTTGCCGCTTGCCCCAGACAGATAGTCTGTACATCGCTCTTCACATATTGCATAGTATCGTAGATGGCAAGCCCTGCGGTAACCGCGCCGCCGGGTGAATTGATATAGAGATTGATGTCCTTATCCGTGTCCTGTCCATCCAAGAAGAGCAGTTGCGCTACGACCAAATCCGCAGTCAGATCGGTGATTTCGCCATCAATAAAGACGATGCGGTCCTTGAGAAGACGCGAATAAATGTCATAGGAACGCTCGCCCATGCCGGTCTGCTCAATTACCATCGGCACAAGGCTGTTCCCCATAGGGACTCCTCCGTGAAGAGTTGAGAGATTAAACACCGTCGCCCCCTTCTCTTTTGTTAATGAACGCTAGGAATTCTTCTTTAGGTCCAGTTTTTACCACGTTTTCCGCAATCAGTATATTAAAAAGTTTCCTTTCGCGCATTTCATACTTCAAGAGATCTTCGTTATTTTGTTTCTTATAAAGATTAACTAATTCCTCAACGCCTACACCAAAACCTTTGGCTTTCTCTTGCGCCAATTCTTTCAAGTTTTCTTCACATTTTTCAGAAGCCTGGACAGTCTCATTTTGATAATCTCGCTCAATTTGAACTAATCTCTCACGATGACGACTTTTTGTTGATTTGCGATCTGATTTGATTCCTTCTAATCTTTGTTGTTGATCATCCTCAATCATCTTTGATTGTGCTTCA
>JAISCD010000063.1 GCA_031265825.1 Treponema sp.
TTCTCCGCCCCTGTCTTTATGTCCACGAACTCGTCTATATAGCACGCCGCGTCCGCCACGCCTTCCACGTCCACCACGATATGTTCCGCCAGCGTCCGTAACGGCGCCCGCGCCCGAAAGCGAAACGTGATCGGATGCTTCCGCGCGTCATGTCCCTCGTTCACCTTGTCAAACGTCCCGCCCACGTTGGGGTGTATCGAGAAATACCCTGTGTTCACCGCAAATCCGTCGCATAACTGGTATGCCGCCTCGCCGAAAAACTGTCGCACACATTCCACCAAGTCTTCGTAACTGCCGGTGTACCCGCCGCGGTTCTTCAACGCCGCGCAAATATCCTCAATGGTGAGAGAAGCCTCGTTGTCCGTGCGGGCGATATACAGCCCTTTCACGGTGGAAAGGTAATTGAAATAGAGTTTTACCTTGAGATGGTGTAAAACCTCGGTTACGTCATTTATGATTGCCATAGCAACCTCCTTGAAATAAATATAAAAAAGCCGCGGTCTTCCGTCGCCCATCAAAAAGGATTGGGCAGAGCAAGACGCTTTTAAACACACCAAGTGTGAACACCCGAAGGGTGCGGCTGTTTTCCCTGAAAGGAAGTGAGAATGCCCGCGTGTTTGCGGGTTTTGCTGTACAGTACTTAAAGTTAAATCGGGGGGGGGGGCACCAATTTATTAGGGTAGCCTGCGCGTGTAAATGCAAGCGAAACATTTTGTATATTGCTAATCATAGAAACAGTATATACACCCCGTTAAAGTATGTCAATATGTTTTTTCAAAAATATTCACACCCTTCGGGTGTTCAACGACTTCGCAATGGGTGTTGTCCGAAAGGGTGTACCACTAACACCGCCGTCCCGCTGACACCGCCGCCGCTGATACCGCCGTGCCTGACACCGATACGTCTGACACCCACAGAACGGGCAGGGTTTGGCGGCGACGGACACCGACACTCACGCAACGGACGGGTTTGGGGGGTGGCGGAAGACCGCCGAAGGCGGGCTGGAGACAGGGGGGCGCACCACAAGGTTTACCGTGTGCCGCCCTCCGTTTTGGAAAACCGCGCCCCCCTCATACTATGAAAGTGAATAGTGAGTAATGAGCAGTGAGTAATGAGCAGTGTTAGGGTATCAGACAACGAGTAGGTTCCGCTTGTTTACAAGCGTAACCGTCATGACGGGGTCAGAGGCGCCACCTTTCGTACAACAACCATTATGAAGTATTTAAACACGCCTTGCGTGCGAAGGGTGTTGAAAAGTAAAGGTTTTTGTATTATTATATAAGTTATGAATATATGTTTACATAACGGAACCGTGATGACCGGGCTTTCAGCTATGGAAGAATGTGCCGTTTTGATCGAAGATGGACAGATAGCGGACGTTTTCTCAGAAAATCGTTTTAAGCAGAAGCATCTCGGTAAAATTGAAGCCGTGGATGTGGAAGGAGCGTTTATCGCGCCGGGGTTTATTGATACACATATACACGGATTTGGTGGGTATGGCACAGATGATTGTTCTACGGAGTCGGTGCTGAGAATGTCAGAACTCTTATGCCAATACGGGGTTACGGCGTTCAATCCCACGCTTTACCCCATTGCCGGAGACGCGATGCTCGATGCGGTGCGGCAAGTCTCCGCGGCAATCGGCAAGGAGAGCGGCGCGCAAATCATGGGCTTACATCTGGAGGGACCCTTTCTTTCGTCAAGCAAACTTGGCGTACAGAAGCCAGAAACTCTACGTCAGGTTGACATCTCTTTCATGGAGAAACTATGGGAGGCGTCTGGAAGGCATATTGTCAATATGACTGTCGCGCCGGAGATTAAAGGCATGAGGGAACTCGCCTTGTTCTGCATAAAGAAAGGTATTGTCCTTCAGGCAGGGCATACAGATGCGCAATACGAAAACATGGTTGAGGGAATGCAGGCTGGCATCCTCCACTCCACACACCTGTTTAACGCGATGAGCCGCCTTGATCACCGCAATCCCAATGCGGTAGGCGCAGTGCTGATTCACCCTGAGATGTCCTGTGAAGTCATTGCGGATGGGTTTCATGTTCATCCTGATATGTTCAAACTCCTGCAAAGAGACAAATCCATTGACAAGATCGTGCTTGTAACCGATGGACTCAAGCCTACAGAGCAAAAAGAGCCACCTTTCTTCGCCAATAACGAGGAAGTCGTGTTCCATGACGGCGCTTTTCACCGCAAGATAGACGACGTTATCGCTGGCTCTGGCTTGACCATGATTCGCGGCGTTAAGAACCTCGCATCATTCGGCTTCAGCCTTGAAGACGCTATAAAGACAGCATCTTCCAACCCGGCAAAGATTATGCGCTATGAAAAGAAAGGCGCGCTCATTCCGGGTTACGACGCAGACATCGTCGTCTTTGATCGCGATTTTAACATCAAAACCGTGATAGTCAAAGGCGACGTTAAGAAATAAGGAGAAATCATGCGATTATTGATTCACAAAAACTACGAATCCGCGTCCAAATGGGTTGCGGATTATATTGCGGGGCGGATAAACACGGCGAACGGGAAGAAATTCGTGCTAGGACTTCCCACCGGTTCGAGCCCCCTCGGAATTTACAAGGAACTAGTAGCCCTAAACAAGGCGGGCAGAGTTTCTTTTACAAATGTCGTTACTTTCAACATGGACGAATACGTCGGCTTGGCGGACGACCATCCGCAGAGCTACCACAGGTTTATGAAAGACAACTTCTTCGACTATATTGACATTAAACTGCAAAATACCCACCTGTTAAACGGTATGGCAAAAGACTTGCAAGCCGAGTGCGCCGCTTACGAACAGGCGATCAAGGATGCGGGCGGTATTGACCTATTCCTTGGCGGTATGGGTCCTGACGGACACATCGCATTCAACGAGCCGGGTTCGTCCCTCGTGTCGCGGACGCGGGTAAAAGCACTGACGAAGGACACTAAGATCGCCAACGCTCGCTTTTTCGGCGGGGATATAAACAAAGTGCCTTCGACGGCGTTGACTGTAGGCGTCGGCACCGTCATGGACGCGCGAGAAGTCGTCATCATCGTAAACGGGCATAATAAGGCGCGGGCGTTGCAAGCCGCGGTCGAAGGCGGCGTAAGCCAAATGTGGACCCTCTCCTGCCTACAGACGCATCCAAAAGCCATCATTGTCTGCGACGAAGATGCTACCGACGAGTTGAAAGTCGGTACTGTTCGTTATTTTAAGGATATTGAAGGGCTGTAAGAAATATAGAAGAATGACTTTTAATCGGAACGAATTCGTCAGCGCCTTTTCATTGGCGCTAGACTTCCTAGAATCAAGTTTAAGAAACAACGTTACCAATCACGGAAAGCGGGTAGCGCTCATTGCGTTGCGGATAGGAGAACAGTTGAGGCTATCCCCAGAGGATATGTTCGATCTCTACGCTGGAGCGATGCTTCACGACAACGGCATGACCCACGCGGTCTATAACGCCATAGACGCAGAGAAACTACCAAATATAGAGAAAGCCGCGTCCCACTGCATCATCGGCGAGCGTAACCTCAAAGCCTTTCCTTTCTTAAAGAACAGGGAAGGCATGATACTATATCATCACGAAGCCTACGATGGGAGTGGCTTTTTCGGCATATCTGGCGACAGTATTCCACTCTTGGCGCACATCATAAACCTTGCGGACATGGCGGAGATTCTCTACAGCAAAGGCGCGGATAGACAAGCCATGCTGAAACAACTTTCCCTTTGGAAAGGCAGTCAATTCGCCACAGAGTTATGCGAAGCTTTTGAGGCTTTGGGGGACAATTTAGGCTTCTGGCTATCCTTAGACAACAGATTCATAGGCAAAGAGCTTGAGCAACGCACCCCAGAGTACGATATGGCTTTGACGTTGGAGGAACTATTACCCATAACAGGTATATTTAGGCGACTCGTTGACGCAAAGTCTCCGTTTACCGGCAGACATTCGCAAGGTATCGCCGAGAAGTCCGCGCTTATGGCTGATTTCTACGGGTTTGACGCGGAACGTAAGACGAAACTCACGATAGCCGCGGATCTCCACGATATAGGCAAACTTGCGGTTCCCAATGCGGTTCTTGATAAACCAGCCGCGCTGACTGTAGGGGAGATGGAACTCGTTAAACCTCATACCTACTACACGCGGAAGACGCTTGAAAGCATAACAGGGTTTGCGGATATTACCGAATGGGCAAGCAACCACCATGAAAAACTCGACGGCACGGGATACCCTTATGGCTTTAATGAGGCGCGGTTGGACTTCGAGTCCCGTCTCATGGCTTGCATAGACATATTTCAAGCCCTCACGGAGGAACGCCCTTACCGCCAGCCTCTTGACCATAGTACCGTCTCCCGCATCATGCTTGACATGGCAAACAAAGGCGGTATTGACCACCAAATAACCGCTGACGTTCTTACCGCGAACCACCCAAAGGATGTTTAAATACTTCATACGAGGCGTTATCCGAAAAGGTGCGCCGCTGACCCCGTCTTGACGGAACCACGCTTGTAAACAAGCGGGGTTCCTACTCGTTGTTAGAAGAGACGGAGCAGGACGCTATAAAACACCCGAAGGGTGCGCTTGTAAACGAGAGGGGTTCCTTTTTGTTGTTGTCTGACAAACACTAATCACTTTCAGTATCAGCGCCGCCGCAAGGCAGGCGCCATAAGTATTAGGAGGGGGCGCGGTTTTCCACAACGGAGGGCGGCACACAGACGCCCTTGTGGTGCGCCCCCCTGTCTCCGGTTCCCCCATAGGGGCTTCCGCCACCCCCCTCCCCCCTAGCCAAAGACGTCTGACACCACGCCGTCTACTAAACTAGTTAAGCGGTGTAGCCGGTGATATAAGTTCCCCGACATCCTCTCCGCCGTTTGTTCCATAATCCCAGACTTCACCGGATTCTTGACTAGACTGCAAAGCTTAATCCCAGCCTACAGAGTTTAAATCCTTGACTATAAAATTCAACAACTAGGATTTAAACTCTAACAACTAGGATTTAAAGCTCAACAACTAGACTTCAAGGTTAAAATCTTAGACTTCAGAGTTTAACTTCTAGAATTCTAAATCATATTATACATATAAGGGGATATAAAAATGCAAAAC
>JAISCD010000066.1 GCA_031265825.1 Treponema sp.
CTAGTATCCATAACCGAATCTGACATTTCCCGAAACGGCTCTCACTTAAACTTTGAATTAAAACTTCTAAATATAAAACTTTCAAACCTTAAAATAAGACTCTCAAACCTCGATTTTAACTATTCTAGCTTTAACCTTTATATTTCCCTTTTATCGGAAAATTCCACGACTAGAACCAGTGTTGCTATCGCCCAACGCAACGCCGCAAGAACGGTTCTAACTCAAAAAGTACGTCAAATGGTTGAGTTCCACCTGTGTAGGAATCCCGCAATAACAACCGCTGACCTTATCGCTATTCATCTCAAGCCTTACAAACCGCCTAGCCTGTCGCCCGCGCCGATAACGATCTCTGAAATCAAAACGCCTCATCCGCGTGTCGTGCGTCTCAAGTTTCGTGAAGGCGTCACGAGGTGGTGGAGGAAGCCTGCGGGAATATACGGATTAGAGTGTTTACAGATAATAAGGAGGTAGGAAGGATGTAGAGATTACAGCGCCAACGCGGTGGCTCTCCACTTGAATACGGAGGACGCGCTGGTAAGCGTTTCGGTTGGGATACGCCCAAGTAACAGCGTATAGTGTGCGGAAGGTGTTCTGAAAACATAAGCGTTGCTTATGAGAACCGCCGCAAGGTGAAAGAATTTGTATATTGTGTGTTAAACGCTTTGGATATAAAAATCCAGAGCGTTTAACAAAGATTTCTGCCAAAAGTTAAAGGAGAAAAAATGGCAAAGAAAAGTTTATTGGTTTTGGTTCTGGCGGCGATTGTCGCTGGAGGTGCTTTCGCGCAGGAAGCGAAGTGGTACAACAGTTACGCGCCGGGAATTGACGGTAGCAACCTGCTTGTAAATGTCGGTATAGGTTTTGGTATTTTGCCCTACAAAATGTCATTACCGCCCATATCTGCCAGCATTGAATACGCAGGCTTGAAAATCCCCCTCTCAATAGGCGGGTATTTCGGCATTGCGGGATATGACGAAGATGTAGGTTTCACTAATTATTCTGCAACGATGACGGGATTTGGCGCACGGGCGGCTTGGCATTTTGGACTTCTTGAAAATCTCGACACTTATGTCGGACTAAACCTTGGATGGATGATTTATAGCCAAAAGGTACATACCCCTGAAATAAAGAATAGCTATGGCGGCACACCCGCAATTGATACTGAAAACGATTTAAGCGCGTTCTTTTACGGTTTCAATATTGGCGCAAGGTATTTTTTCACCAAAAATATCGGCGTATATGTTGAGTTGGGTTACAGCGCTATATCGGTTGCAAGCGCCGGCTTGTCGTTGAAATTCTAACGCTAATCCCCGCCGTCGACACACGGCGGGGATTTCCTTGTAGTCGGAACGTCAGGCACAAGTTGCCCAAAATTAGTTGGAAAAATATTAAAATTTTGATGTTGACATAAAGGAATTTCTGGATTAGACTATAAAAGATTGTTTTTCCGATCATAGTTAATTTTCGGATAAAACATTTCTATTACACGTCGTGTAATTTTTTATTTTAAGGTTGGAGGTACGTTTATGGCTAATCAAAAGAATGACCATAAGTCTAATCAGAAAAATCCCAATAAGGGAACACCTGGAACCAACAAATCCTATGACAAAGGTCATGGCAACAGGGGAAAGCAATTAAACCCCAATAATAAAGGCAAAAGATAGTTATTTTGTTGGTAATTTACCCCATTCATTCTTAATGAATGGGGTTTAACATTATTGAATATATATAAAAATGTGGATTGATTCTTATCGGATTTACTCCAGAAAATCTTTGTACATATAGAATTTAAGTTTCAACTCAGCCGCGGTTTTGAGCAGGAATTCGAGCCTGTCCGGTTTTATACCCCAGTCCGCGTGAACTGAGACGTCATGTGTGGTAAGAGGCAGAACGCCGCCGATAAGCCTCACAGCTCTTAACATAAGCAGGATCAGCGCCTTAAACTCGTTGTCGTTTTCATAGAGCGTATTGTCGATGGCTTTGCTGGCGATGAAGCCGCGAATCGCGGATGCATCATAGATACGAAAAGTCGTTCCGTAGCCGCGGAGTATCTTGAAATGACTGAGGAGAACACTCGACATCCACGGTTCATAAAGCCCGAAGGGATAAGCAAAAGAATTAAGCGGAATACCTGCGCCGTGGAATATGCCGACTTCGGCTGTACATTCCTCCAAGAACTGCGCCTCTGACACTTTCGACAAGTTGAGATGATGAATAGTATGATACCCCACATCATGCCCTTGTTCTAATGCAGCTTTACAAAAAGCCAGAGGTTTACCTTGGACAAAGAAGGTTACCTTTGCGCCGAACCTCTCAAAAAGCCCGAAATTACGCTCCCAATTTTCATGGTAATCATCGTCAAACGCGAGGAGGATTCCCGCGTCCGATGCGCCTTCATCTTCAAAGACGCCTGTCCGTATTTCATGGGTTTCCTCGTTCTCAACGGAAAAGGGTACATACAAAACCGCGTGGTACACATCAACCTCCGCGTGAACTATATCGTAAAGCACGGTGAATCGATTGTTCTCTACATCAATGTCAGCTTTCACGATGATGTTGTCCTTTTCCGCGACAAAATACCTCTTTGTCTTACCCTGTTGCGCGGTCTCAAAAGCCTGTTCCATTGGCGTCTTTTCAGAAGGTTTTTCTTTGACAGTCTCCGCCTCTTGAACGAATTCAGGCGGGATTGATGCAATCCTTGTCGGCTCCTCCTCAAGGGTTGTCTGTGGTGGGTGGGCGCACCTCGTATAAATAAAGCAGATGGTACATATACAGATGAGCCATAAAATAGACGGATACCTTTTCATTGCGGTACTTCACAGCATTTTGAGCATCCGCAAATTTTAACTTGTGTCTTTCCATTATTTTCAATCATACGGGCGATAAGCGTATCGTCAACGGAGAGAAGCGCCGAACAAACAGGACATATTCTCTGGCGCCCTCCATGCAGGCAATGTGGACAACCTCGTATATCCATGATTCTTTCATTGATAAGACGAGTGGACTGAGGGAAAGCTATTGATCTAATACGCTCCCCCTTTTCTAATAGAGCCGAACAAAGCGGGCAGGCTGATTTCCTCGCGGGCACAGCTTCTATGGTTTTTTCTACCAGATTTCTTCGCTTAAAGAGAAAAGACAGTCCAAACCAAATCAGCATAATACCTATCGTTATCAACAGCAGTAAAAATATTTTCGGATACATATCCGTAGTGTATTTTAACTTTACCAAATTTTCAAGTAACCGCTTTTATTCCCTTCCTTTACTCGTCATAATGTGGTATAATTAGTTATTCCACGGTAAAGACGCGGAGTAAATCAATATTGGGAGAAAAATATGATTAGACGTTTCTATTGGTTGTTCTTATTGTTGGCTGTGAGCCTGCCCGCGCAAGAAGAAGCGCGGTTGTTCTTTGCGCAAGGCATGGATTTTGTGGTTACTACAGCAGACGGGCGGCGCACGATTTACCAAACCGAGAATATGCATGAAATACTTCTTGGTATGGAGGATATGGTACAGACGGGATCAGATAGTACTGCGGAGATAAGAATGTCTCCATCTGGCGTATTAATTAAGATACTTGAGAGTACTTCCCTTGTTTACAATGGGGACACGCTGGAAATTATCTATGGGCGCATACGGGTGAAAATACCAGAAGATGCGCGAAAAGGTTTGTTCGTTCAGGCGAATACTATTCTGGTATATATGGCAAAGGGCGATATGGGCTTTGATTTCGTCCTCGATCCAGCTACAGCGCTCGAATACGGACAGTCTTTAAGTGTCTACACTCTTGCGGAAAAAGGGCGTTTGAAATTTGAGAATATCCCTGAACTACAGATAAACGAACATGAAATAGTTTTGATAAGTACTTTCCCGGAGGCTTCTCTCGTGGAACGGAGACCGCTTAATGCAAACAGCTCCACTTATTGGAATGAGACTAATTTCAAAGATGCGGAGCCTCTCTCGGTTCCACAGAGGGAGGTCGTTGTCTTACCGTCCGAACAGGCTCCTGTCATTCAGGGTCCCTTGTACGGCGCGGAGGAGTACGCGGCTTTTAGAAATAAAATGAAGTGGAAGAACACAGGTTTTATAGTTGGCTCGCTTCTTCTTACGCTCGGCGCGGCTAGTGAAGTCGTTTCAAACTACGTCTTCCGTCAGGGCAATAGAAGCACATCCGATATTTTCACCTATGTGGGTTACGGCTTTATATTTACCGGGCTGGCCGCGGTCATTACCGCCGCCGCCACCAATCCATCGTTACCACCAGCGCCCGAGAATTGAAGATGTCAAAGATAGAAGAGCCTGTTTCAATCTTCAATGACAACGGAAAGCCTGTGGGTTTTGGATGGGCGTGCGCGCCTTGGTTCATCTATAATAAGGAACTGCTACTCGCGCCACGTCGTCGCATAAGCGAAGCTGATCGGTACATCATCTCATCACCGACTCATCTTTTTATCTTTGATGTCGCTGATAACGGGTATCTTGGCTATATAAATATCTGCTTGCTTTCTCTTAGGGATCGCAAGAAGTTTCTCAATACGTTTCCAAGTCTCTTTCCTTTGGGAAGTTTTATGATGCCTGACACCGTTGAGAATGGCTCGGTGCGGTTACGCAAGAAGCGGCTTATCGTTGAGTTTATCGCTATGAAGAGCGGAGCGCGCATCGTCAAGGTTGACGTTCCGCATTTTGATCGGCATAGGACGTTGCGAGGAGAGGTTGTGTTGATTCCTTTTCCGCAGGCGGAGTCTATTGCAACCGTCATGCCGTGGCGGAGAGACAACGCCTTCCGGTATTCATTTCGCGCGCCGCATTTTTCTGTGGAAGGCGTTATGCAGATAGGCACTACGGAAATCACCTTCACCAAGGGTAATGCGTGGGGCGTTTTCGACCGCGTCCGGGCTGTTCGTCCGAGCGCCGACATCCGCTACTGGGCGACTGCCTGCGGCACGAGCGGCGGCAAACAAGCGGGTTTCAGCATCGGATACGACTCCGCGGATTCAAGGCAGGGAACGGAAAACGCTTTCTTCCTTGACGGAAAACTGCACAAGCTCGACCAAGTTACTTTTCATATATCCCCCACAAATTGGCTTCTGCCTTGGCGTTTTACCAGCAATAATAATAGGATAGAAATGGTATTCACACCTGAAGTGGGATGGGAAGAAAACCACCGCATACTGTTTTATTACACGATGCGGAGGCATTTCTATGGTTCATTCGCAGGCAAGGTCATCCTTGATAATGGCGATCCGTTTGAATTTAAGATAACCGGCTTCGCGGAGAGAAGAAGAACACGATTCTAAAGTTTTATAAACGCCGCAGTTACGGGAGGAGGGTGCGTTTTTCCAAAACGGAGGATGCCTGCGCCAGCCCTTGTGGCGCGCCCCCTGTCTTCGGTTCCCTCCTTGGGGGAACCTCCTCCACCCCCCCCCCTTGAAAGTGTCGGGAGGTTCTCAGAGAGTATCCCCACCCCTCCTTGAGAGTATCAGCAGGTTCTCAAAGCGTGTCCCCACCCCCTCTTGAGAGTGTCGGGAGGTTCTCAGAACGTGTCCCCACCCCTCCGTGAGAGTGTCGAGAGGTTCGCAGAGCGTGTCCCCACCCCACCATGAGTGAGTCAGCAGGGTAGCACAACGTGTCCAAACCCCACCTTTTCGGG
>JAISCD010000074.1 GCA_031265825.1 Treponema sp.
GTGTTTAAATACTTCACACGGGGTGTTGTTAGAAAGGTAGTACCGCTGACCCCGACACGCGAGGCGTGTTTAAATACTTCACACGGGGTGTTGTCTGAAAGGGTGTGCCGCTGACCCCGACACGCGAGGCGTGTTTAAATACTTCACACGGGGTGTTGTCTGAAAGGGGGCGCCGCTGACCCCGACCTGACCCTTTAAAACACCCGAAGGGTGCGCTTGCAGGCAAGCGGAACCTACTCGGTGTTAGGAAAGAGTCGCCGCTATCTCCGACAGGTTAAGCCCAATAATAAGGAAGACGGGCGAGCGCAGAGCTGAAGATCAAAGCGCGGGACCCCTGCTCTTTGCTACCTGCTACCTGCTCACTAACCACTATTCACTGCCCACTTTCAGGAGGGGGGCGCGTCTTTCCTTAAACGGAGGACGGCACACAGGCGCCCTTGTGGTGCGCCCCCCTCGCTTCAGACCGCTTGCGCGGTCTTCCGCTACCCCCCAATAACTGAAGCGTGTTACCCAATGGTGTCAAAAGAATAAAGAGCAAATAATAGAGAGCAATGAGCAGTGAGCAAAGGAAAGCCGTTCGGGGTTAAAGCCGGGCGGCGCTTTCCTAAAAAGTAATGAGCAAAGTAGTAAAGGGGCGTGTCAAAGGGGCGGAGGCGTTTATAAGCGCCTCCGCCCCTTTTTTATCTTCCCCATACACAGCGCACCCTTGGGGTGTTCTAAAACGTCCTATCGCAGGAGTTGCGACAGCTATCGCGGGAGTTGCGACAGCTATCGCAGAAGTTGAAAGACCTCTTTGAGAAATTGAAAGACCTCTTTGAGAAACTGAAAGACCTCTTTGAGAAACTGAAAGACCTCTTTCAGAAATTGAAAGACCTCTTTCAGAAATTGAAAGATCTCTTTGAGAAGTTGCGCGACCTCTTTGAGAAGTTGAAAGACCTCTTTGAGAAATTGAACGACCTCGTTCAGAAGTTGCATGACCTCTTTGAGAAATTGAAAGACCTCTTTCAGAAAGAGTAAAGGGAGGCGTGCGGTGTCAGAGACGCAGTGTCAGACGTGCAGGTGTCAGAGACGTGGTGTCAGACGTGGGTTGGGGGGTGGCGGAAGACCGCGCTTGCGCGGGCTGGAGACAGGGGGGCGCACCACAAGGTGGACCGTGAGCCAACCTCCGTTTAAGGAAAGACGCGCCCCCCTCCTGAAAGTGAGCAGTGAATAGTGAATAGTTAGTAGTTAGTAGTTAGCAGTTAGTAGTTAGCAGTTAGCAGTTAGCAGTTAGTAGTTAGCAGTTAGTAGTTAGCAGTTAGTAGTTAGCAGTTAGTAGTGAATAGTGAGTAATTAGCAAAGGAGGTGGCGGTGTCAGACAACAAGGAGGTTCCGCTTGCTTCGCGGCGCTCCCTTCCTAATAACGCGGAGGTTCCACTTGCAAGGCAAGCGCACCCTTCGGGTGTTTTAAAGCGTCCTGCCTCTTTTTCTAATAACGAGTAGGTTCCGCTTGCAAGGCAAGCGTAACCGTCCTGTCGGGGACAGCGGCGCTCCCTTTCAAACAATAACCCGTGTGAAGAATTTAAACACCCAAAGGGTGTTGACAAAAAATTGTGATTAGTGTATAATAAAGAAGATTTTGGGGGTGTAGCTCAGTTGGCTAGAGCGTTTGAATGGCATTCAAAAGGTCAGGGGTTCAATTCCCCTCACCTCCAAAACTCCCTCCTTCCGCGTTTTTTCCTAATTCCCTAGCCCTTCTTACCAATTTCTCAACATCCTTTACACTCGAATCCGCGAATGTATTCCAGCGCGGATCAAGACAGTGCCCCGCTTTAAATACCCTGAACAACCACGGAGCTTCGTCTACTAAAGGCGCAAGCGCGTCCACATCCGCCTCATCCATATTCGGCAAGGCAAGCGTGCGGAATTCATGGGCTACGCCAGACTCGTGAATAAGAGCCGCGCTTTGCTTCAAGGCACTCCCAACGGACGCGAGACCCGCCTCGTGCGCGGGGTGGAGGAGGAGACCGTCGTAGCGATCTGGCGCAAACTTGAGGTCAAGCGCGATGTAATCAGGCGGGGGTTCCTGTAAAACCGCCTCCAACGCCGCTGGATTCACGCCGTTTGTGTCGAGTTTGACCGGTAAGCCCATTGCTTTTACAGTCGCTATAATATCCGTCAAGCCTGTATACAGTGTAGGCTCACCCCCGCTCAAGACGACTCCGCCGAGCACGGCGCGTCGTTTCCGTATGTGCGCGAGGGCTTGGTCGAGCGATAGTACGTCTTTGACTTCGCCTGTCGCTAATTCGTGGTTATGGCACCAGGGACAGCGAAGGTTACATCCTATGAAGAAGATAACGGCCGCTATCTTCTTGGGGTAGTCTACGAGGCTGGTTTTCTGCAAGGTTACATTCATGCTCTTATTCTACCGTAATAAGGAGGGAAATACAACGCCGTCTTGTTGGGCTAAAAAACAAAATAACACGCCCTATCGCTTGACATGTTTTCGTTTTTCATATATACTCCATTTGACTTTAGGAGCGGTGTCCGAGTGGTTGAAGGAGACGGTCTCGAAAACCGTTGAACCTATCGGGTTCCGGGGGTTCGAATCCCCCCTGCTCCGCCTTTTAGTTTTGGAGAGATGTCCGAGCGGCCGAAGGAGCACGATTGGAAGTCGTGTGTGCCTCTAAAGGGTACCGTGGGTTCAAATCCCACTCTCTCCGTGTTTAAATACTTCCTAATGGTTATTGTTTGAAAGGGGTCTCCGCTGACCCCGACATGAAGGAACCACGCTTATAAGTAAGCGTGGTTCCTTTTTTTTTTAGGCAAAATAATCAGGAGGGGCACACCACAAGGGCAAGCGCACGCTACCTCCGTTTAGAGAAAGACGCGCCCCCCTCCTCCTTATGGCGTCTGCCTTGCGGCGGCGCTGGACGGGGTGTCAGTGGTATCGTACGACGCATAGGTTCCGCGCCCGCCCCTTCTTCTAACAACGAGTAGGTTCCGCTTGCGTGCAAGCGTAACTATCAAGACGGGGTCAGCGGTACTACCTTTCAAACAACACCCCGTGTGAAGTCGTCCAACACCCGAAGGGTGCGAGGTCAGCGGCGACCCCTTGCTAATAACAACCCGTGTGAAGTCGTTTGACACCCTTAGGGTGTTATTTTGATTGTTAATCCTGTCTCTATGAAAGAAAAGCCTGCTCCTGCAACGCCAGACTTGATGTAGCGGTTATTTATCTTTGTATAGGTTGATCCAGACGCGCCTGCCGTGTATTTATAGGAGAAAAAGAGGGCGATCGTGAAACGCGAGACAGCAAAGCTTAACTCGGCTTTTGGTTCAAGGAAAAACCCGCCTTTAAGATAGTCGTAAAACTCATTGCCGTAAGAGTAGGCGAGGTGTGTATCGTGCGCCATGCCAGAGATAAACGGACTTACATTGAAAGCAAAGTATATCTGGCAAGCGCCTAGCGGAAGAGCTAACGACGCTCCCAATCCCCCAATGAACCACATCTGTTTGTAGTTGATAGCCGCCCCTGTATAAGGCTTCTTGGGGAGAGAGTCGCTCCACGTATCGGAGGAGGAGACGTATTGATAATAACCATCTCTGGATTCAAAGGCAAAGTCTACGAATAAAACCGTGCTGTATACCTTAAAGACAAATATCTTGAAAAGCGGGAAGGAAACACCCGCGTCAAGGTTGAGGATAAGGGCGTTTTGTGTGTAGTTCTGATGTCGGGAATAATTGGTAAGTTGTCCGTAGGTTCCTGCCCAATCTCTGTCTTCCATGATGCCTGAGTCCGCGTTAATGCCGTATTTTAGGGTAGCTTCGGTGAAGAAGCCAAAGCCATCTAAGGGATTACGCCTCTCGAAGTTCATGGAAACGCCCCAGAATAAGAGAGGTTCCATATCCCAGAGTAATTGGCTCAGATAATCGCGTGAATCACCGTCTTGATAGACGATTTCCTCGACTTGTCCGTAGAAAACGCCGAAGGACGCGCTACTTGAAGCCGAATAGAGCGGTTCTGCATGAGTGGAAAATAGAGGGAGAAACATATTGTAAAATATCCAAAAAAGCATTATATTTTTTATCATGTACTTTCCTTTCTTTAAGATAGTCGGCGCCGCGGTGCCGCCCTCTGTAATCGCCTTCATTATACTCTTTTCCTGCGTTCAGGTACAAGACAACTTCTCCATTATACCGCCCCCTACCTTCCCTTTGTCAAGGGCTGTCATAGGTTACGGAGTTATTCTTCCTTCTTATACAAACCTCGTAAGCGAACCTGCCCTCGGTAGTTTCTCACGAGGTTATATGCGGCGAGGAACCGTCGTTAGCGTGCTTGAACGTAAAGCCATTCAGAAGCAGGACGCAATAGAATCATGGGTCTTCATCGAAGGCGGCTACAAGGGTTGGTTGAATGAGGAGCGGGTCTTCATCTATGACCACGAAGTTCAAGCAATAACCGCTTCAAATATGATGGATCAATGAGAACAATCTTATTCTGGCTGATACCGCCGATCATCGGCGCGGTCATCGGTTACGTTACTAACGCTATTGCTATCAAAATGCTCTTTCGTCCACTCAAAGAGGTGCGTCTTGGTAAATGGCGGCTTCCTTTTACACCGGGCATACTTCCTCGCCAACGCCGTCAGCTCGCACAGAGCATAGGTCGCATGGTTGAACAGGAGCTTCTTACGCCTGAAATTGTCCGCGCGCGCCTTGCCCAGGAAGACGTGCGAATGAGTGTCAAGAACAGCGCGGCGGCTTTCACGGGCAAGCTGTTGTCAACTCGTATAATGGAGCTGTCTCTTGATAAAACGAGCCCGGTCATTGGCGATGTATTGAAAAGCCTTTTTCAATCGCCGCTTGCCACCTCTATTCTTGACGAAGCTTTCAGTTTTATTACGCAGAACGTTGAGAAGAATGAGTTCTTCAGTAAGAACCTCCGCGAGATAATGGGTGATGAAAAGGTAAGCGCTTGGGGAGAAAGGGTGAGCGAGGCGGTGAGTGTCTATGTAATGGCAAACAGTAATGCCATCTCTGAACAAAGTACTGTTGTCTTTGCTAATAACTTCTCGCAACTTACGGATGCGTGTATCAGTTTCTTGAAACGGAGCGATGTTCATAAAGAGCTTGAAACGCATGGGCGTGTCTTCCTCAATAGTGCCATCCGAAAGTTGAGTCTAACTCAACGTTTTTTCTTATCGCTAGGGCAGTACGACGAAAAGCTCTCTGAGAGGATGCCGGAAATCATAGACGATCTTATCCGTCAGCTTTATTCTTTGTTTTCTAATAACGAGAATAGACAGCGTTTGATGATGTTTTTTGCCATCAACACAGAGCGGCTCTTGTCAAATAGCGGATCGCAGGTTGCAAACATTGTTGAGAGTTTTCTTTCTGCCCAGGCTGATAAGCCGTTGAAGGAGCTTCTGCAAGGCATCAAGAAAGAAGATATGCAGGTCTTATGGCAAAAAACCCTTGATGTCATGCGGGATTCTTTGAGTAACTCGTCTGTTTTCACGGGTTTTCTCAAAGAGTTGCTCGAAAAACATAGGGATACGGTTGTTGCGTCCTTCTTCCCTATTACTGCGGAACAAAAGGACGCGCTTGACGCTTTCATTGCAGAGAAGGTCCTGTTGCTCGCTGATGAGCAAATTGGGAATGCGCTTGCCTCTATCAATGTGATGGCTTTAGTCGCGGATCGTATCGACGCATTGGGCATGATTGAGGTGGAGCATATCATTCTGGATATTATGGCAAATCAACTCAAATGGATAAACGTCTTCGGCGCGATACTTGGCGCTCTTATCGGGGTCTTCCAATCTTTGTTTACATGGTTGATTAGCTAACTACCGAGTCTATGGGCTTCTTATATTTAGAAAATTATTTGGAGGTTTTATGTCAACACATATTACAGCGAAGGACGGGGAGATTGCCCCGGCGATTCTGCTTCCCGGTGATCCTTTGCGAGCGAAATTTATAGCCGAGACGTTCTTTGAAGACGCGCGTCTGTATACAAGCGTGCGGAATATACTCGGTTATACCGGGCTTTACAAGGGAAAACCCGTGTCGGTGCAAGGAACAGGCATGGGAATTCCGTCTATTTCCATCTATCTGAATGAGCTTTTCCGCGAATACGGAGTCAAACGAGCCATTCGCGTAGGAACAGCCGGCGCCATTCAGCCGGAACTGAAAGTCCGGGACGTGATACTCGCCACTGCCGCGTCTACGGACAGCGGCGCGAACAACATCCGCTTTAAAGGCAGAAGCTTTGCGCCCGCCGCATCCTTCCCCCTCCTCAAAACAGCCTATGACCTAGGGCTTCGGAAAGGCGTTGAGCTGAAAACCGGAGTCGTAGTTTCGTCAGATATGTTCTACACCGAGGAACCGGACGATTGGAAGCTCTGGGCGAGATTTGGCTGTCTGGCGATAGAGATGGAGACTGCGGAGCTTTACACCCTTGCGGCGAAATACAGACGAGAGGCGCTGGCACTGCTCACTGTCTCCGACCACATCATCAGTGGAGAAACCACTACCGCCGAAGAACGACAGAACGCCTTTGTTCAAATGATAGAAATCGCCCTAGACGCCGCCGTATCGTGATTCATTCAACGATTTTTTGAGATGATAACCTTAAACGGCATAGAAAAGACGTTCCCCAACGGCGTTAAAGCCCTTGACCGCGCGGATTTGGTACTCAACGAGGGTGAAATTCACGCGATCTTGGGTGAAAACGGCGCGGGAAAGTCAACGCTGATGCACATACTTGCGGGATTCCTGCGGGCTGACGCGGGAAATGTCGCGGTTGACGGCAAGGAGCGGCGGTTTTCCCGCTATGCGGACGCGCTCGACGCGGGCGTTGGCATGGTGAGACAGCATCCCCTAATCGCGGAAGGGTTTCCCGTATGGGCGGTTTGCGCACTCGGCGCGGAAGGCGGCTTCTTCCTCAACCCCAAGAAGTCCCGCGCGCGGGTAGAGGCAGTCTGTGCGAAGTGGGGGTTTTCCCTCCCCTTGGATAAAGACGCGGTTTCTCTGACCGTGAGCCAGCGGCAGATCGCCGCGGTTGTCTGCCTCCTCCTGCGAAATTGTTCCGTCTTCGTCTTTGACGAGGTTACTGCGGTGCTTTCCCCTGACGAAACTGAAAGGATATTCGCCCTCTTCGCGCAACTCAAGCGTGGCGGGGCAAGCATTGCGCTCATTTCCCACAAGTTAGACGAGACCCTTGCCATTGCGGACCGTGTTACCGTTCTTCGCAAAGGCAAGACGATTGCGAGTTTCGGTAGGGCGGAGGCAGATGCGGAGACCTTGACCGAATCGATGTTTGGCAAGGGAGAGGTCGAGGATTGGACGGGCACTGCGGGCGGGGGGGAAACTATTCTTTCCATTCAAAGCCTTGCGGCGACTGAGACAGGGGGACTGCCGCTCTTGCGGGATGTTACGCTGAAGGTCGCGGGCGGTTCAATCGCTGGCGTTGCGGGGATCAAGGATAGCGGCATTGATACGCTCGAATTGGTTCTTGCTGGGTTTCTGAAACGGAGCGCGGGGGTTATTCAGCTTAACGGCGTTGAGGTTGGGGGCGATCCGCTGGCGTTTCGGTCTGCGGGCGGCGCGTATTTGGCGGCTGACCGCGGCGGCGTATGTCTTGCGCCGAACCTGTCGTTATGGGACAATCTCGTCATACACGCCCAACGGAAGAACCGTTTCTTTCTTGACAAGGGTTTTCTGAACGATTGGGCGGCTGGTATTATGGGGAAAACCGAATGGGCGCGTGATGCGGGGGCGCGTTCTTTCAAGGAAACCGCGTCTTCTTTTTCCGGTGGGCAACTGCAACGACTTATTTTGGAAAGGGAACTTGCTGAAACGGCGAAATTACTCGTGTTATCCGAGCCGTTCTGGGGCTTAGACGTGCAATCCCGCGCCCGTCTTGTTCAAAGACTACGCTCGGTAACGGCGCATGGGGGCGCTGTTCTTATTTTTTCTACAGACATTGACAATATCGTCCTTCTTTGCGATGAGATCTTCGTCATACGAGATGGTCGTAGCGTGGAAATCATCCGCGGTTCGGTGGAAAGCCGTAAACAACGACTTATAAAATCAATGGTTTGACATTATTTTCACCCGTCTCAAGCCAGACGGATTCTGACTTAGGAGTAGTGGACTCGCACTTGGGAGTAGGATGCTTGGACTTGGGAGTACGACTCTAATACCTGGGAGTACGACTCTAATACTTGGGAGTACGAGTCTCTAACTTGGGAGTACAACACGCGGACACGGGAACGGAAGGCTCGGACTTGGGAACGGGACACGCGGACACGGGAACAGAAGGCTCGGACTTGGGGATAAGAGGCTCGGACACGGGAACGAGAGGCTCGTTTCCTCCCGCGTCCTTTTCTATCTGCTCTTTGCTCTCTACTACCTGCTAACTGTTAATTACTACCTGCTCTTTCTAATGCGTGTATTGGGGGAGGGGTGACTATAAGCGGGAGATGTTGGTGGCTTTCAACACCCTGATCCGTCCCCACTTGGGGGGTAGCGGAAAACCCGCGCAAGCGGGGTTGGAGCGGAGGGGGGCGCGACACAAGGGCGGGCGCTTGCGACCTCCGTTTTGGAAATAGCGCCCCCCTTCTTAAAGTTAGCAGTGAATAGTGAGTAGTGAGTAAAGGAAGACGGGCGAGCTGAGAGTAGAAATAGTTATCGAAGCGCGGACTTCCTGCTAACTGTTAATTACTAACTGCTCTTTGCTAATTGCTAACTGCTCTTTGCTACTTACTACCTGCTACCTGCTAATTGCTCTCTGTTATTTCTTGGACACCAGCCATTAAGAAGTTGTCTGACACCCTTCGGGTGTTTCAATACTTCACAAGGGGCGTTATAAGAAAGGGGGCTCCGCTTCCACTGACATGACGGCTACGCTTGCAAGGCAAGCGGAGCCTTCTCGTTGTCTGAAAGGCGCCCTTCGATTACCCGAAGGGTGTTAGTTCTCGTAGCTTTTATATAGGAAGCGGCGAATCTTCTGTTGCGCGTTCTTCTCAAACGCCTCTTTCCGAATGGTGAAATCCATGATCTTCTTGTAGCCGACAAGCGTTCTATTCACGTTTTCGATTTCCTTCTTGACCAACGAGTGAATAAACCCGTCGTCCGTTCCCTTGCCGGGGTAATCAAGGGCTATGGTCTCGTAATTTGGCACGATCACCGCGAAGATTTGCTCCCCGCGCGTGTTCGCCTCCTTCCTGCCGACTACGAGCGCCTCCTGAATGACGCGGGAACCGCTGAAATGCGCCTCGATCTCTTCGGGGTAGATGTTCTTCCCGCCGGAACTCACTATCAGGTTCTTCTTGCGCCCGCTTATATAGAGATACCCGTCCTCGTCACGATAGCCCAAGTCCCCGGTCTTCAGGTAAGGAACCCCGTCAAGGAGTTCAAACATCTCCTCCGTGGCTTCCGGGTTGTTGTAATAGCCCAACATCAGGGACGGCGAGCGAACCGCTATCTCACCAACGTGATCCTCGTTCTCGTCGATGATCTTGATCTCCGTGTATTTGACCGGCAAACCCACCGACTCGTTGCGTTTGAACGTGGGCAGATTCACGCTGATGAGCGGACCATTCTCACTCATCCCATAGCCATGCACGATGTTGAACCCAAACGAGTCGAAGAAGTCCGCGGTTTTGGGGTTCAGAGCGCCGCCCCCAGCCACCATTATCCGTATAGAACTGAGCCGCGCCTTCTTGCGGATGATCGCCATGGCGACACGCCCGAAACCGATGCGCCCTCTCTTCGCCTCGGCAAGGGAGATTTTCCGCAGGACGTCAAAGACGCCCTTGAGAAGCGGAGACAACTTGTTATAGCCTTGACCGATAGCGTCCATCACCTTGTCATAGAGCAGGGGAACCGCGATCAGGAAGGTGCCGCCCGCGTCTTTTATGTCGTCAATCACCACTTTGCCGATGAGCTTCTCCACGATGATAAAGCCAGCGCCGCATGACAACGGCGAAATGAAGGAACAGGTCGTCGGATAGGTGTGGTGTAAGGGCAGGACGTTGATAAAAATGTCTTTCTCCGTGGGACGGAGCGCGCGTATGGCTCCGTTAGCATTGGCGATGATGCCTTTGTGGGACAACATGACCCCCTTGGCAAAGCCTGTCGTGCCAGACGTAAACACGATGGAGACAGGATCGCTCTCGGCGATGTCTTCCACCTTCGGCAGGACAATGGATTCAGTGTCCGCCCCGAATACGGCAAAGGCGGTGGTTTCATGATCAGGAAGACAGACTTTCACATCGACCTCTACGGTTTCAGCGAAGTCCTGCTTGCGCTTGGAGTAAAAGAACGCCTTTGCTTGGGTTATTTCAAGGATATTAGCGCACTCTTTTTCCGATATGAGGAAGTCTATCGGCACGACTACCATCCCGGCGATAGCAGAGCCCATCCAGACAGCCGTCCATTCGGGACGATTCTCCGCCCAGAGAGCTACGCGGTCCCCTTTTTGTAAACCCGCGGCAAGCAACCCACGCGCTATTTGCCTGCACTTGGTCGCAAAATGCTTGAAAGACCACTCGGTAAACGTCTTCTGTTTACCGGAACGATAAAAGATCGCCGTCTTATCTTGATACTGAGACTCAATCCCACCAAGGAAAGCGACGAAATTTGGATACGGCATATCAGGTAAACCTGACGTATATTCTTCAATCTTATACATAATAGGATTATTATAAACAAATTCTTAACTCTTGTCAAAGTCAAATTCATAAAACCACCAGAATTCTGCACATAAATTCCGAAATCGTTAAGCACACCCTTCGGGTGCGGGGGACGGCGGAAAGAGCAGAGAGCAAAGAGTAAAGACGAGACGGGCGGTGGGGTCAGATAACGCGGAGGTTCCGCTTGCAAAGCAAGCGTAACCGTCAAGACGGGGACAGCGGCGCACCCTTTCGTACGACACCCCGTGTGAAGTCGTTAAACACCCGAAGGGTGTGCTTATATAAAGCGCTATTTTCTTATATACTGCCTTCATGTTATTGATTGAATTAGGCGCGCCTATCAAGGCGCTGAAAGCGAAAATTTACGATATATGGAGGCGTCTTTGAAGACGCCAAATTTATAGAACGCATCGCAAGCATCGAAAAGATAATCGGGGCGCAAGACTTCTGGGAAGATCAGACTACAGCCGAGAAGACAATGTCTGAACTCAAAAGCCTAAAGGCGCGGTTTGAGCCGTGGAAGACCCTCAAAGCTGAATTTGACGACCTTGCCATCCTCTACGAGTTGTCCACCGAGGAGAAAGACGAATCCCAAGCCGCGGAAATAGAAAGAACACTCAATCATCTGGCTGAACGCTACGAGAAACAGAACCTTGTCGAGCTAATGTCCGGCGAAGTTGACAAGAATGGGTGCTTCCTCACCATACACGCGGGCGCGGGCGGCACCGAGTCCTGCGATTGGTCCCAGATGCTCTATAGGATGTATCTGCGGTGGGCGGAACGACGCGGCTTTTCCGTCGAGGAAGTTGACCGCCTTGAAGCCGAAGGCGGCATAAAAAGCGCCACGTGTAAAATCGAGGGCGCTTATGCCTATGGGTTCCTCAAAGGCGAATCTGGAGTACATCGGCTCGTCCGCATCTCCCCCTTCGACGCAAACTCCCGCCGACATACGTCCTTTGCCTCAGTTTATTTATTCCCGGTTTTGGACGATTCCATAGCGGTTGACATTCGTTCTGAAGACCTCCGTGTAGATACATACCGTTCCGGCGGCGCGGGCGGACAACACGTCAATAAGACCGACAGCGCCGTGCGTTTCACCCACCTGCCGACCGGCATCGTGGTCACCTGCCAATCGGAACGAAGCCAAACCATGAACCGCGCCACCGCGATGAGTATGCTCCGCGCTCGCCTCTACGAGTATTATAAGTCAGAGAAAGAAAAGGATAACCAGCGGTTCGCCCAAGAGAAGAAAGACGTCAGTTTTGGCAGTCAGATTCGCTCTTATGTGTTTCAGCCCTATACGATGGTCAAAGATACCCGTACAAAAGCGGAAATGGGCAATATTCAGGCGGTCATGGACGGCGATATTGACCTTTTCATCGAGAAATACCTACGTTTCGCGCAGAGCGAGGACAGCCCGCGTTAAAAAACACGCAGTTATCCCCACACGTGTACAGACAAAGCCTGTTGGACGACTCTTCCCAACGGGCATATCTGACACCCCCAAGCGCCCACGACATAAACAGCGAATTGCCCCGGGCTTTATCGGAAAATCTCCGGTAACCTTGCACAAAGTACGTTGGATTATACTGATTAACGCAAATTTACTTTAGAAAAACGAAAACCACACGGCTTGTCCGTGTGGTTGCACTTACCGATGAGGTAATCTCTCAAAACACTGTTTTAAATCCTGCGATAGCTTTAGAAAGCTTCTTTTGTATAGAAAAATATACATTAGCTTATGTTTGTTTCGCTGTATGAATGGCTGTACAGTTTTCAATTCATTATATCAAAATAAATTGTAATATTTATCTCAATATAATAACACTTTTGGTATAAGAATTGCACTATATAACAGTGACGAATGGTTTATAAATGGAGAAATAGATGATGTTTCAGGAGGGTTTTTATGAGAAATGACACGATGTTACAGGTTTATTATAATCAAATCAAGACGATTCCCTTGCTTAGCTTTGATGAAGAACTCGAATTATCAAAACGCATAATGAAGGGAGATGATTCCGCCCGCAAGAGACTCGTTGAGGCAAATCTCCGTCTGGTGGTCAAGATAGCGCACTCGTATATAACTTCAGAAGTTGGACTTATGGACGTAATACAAGAAGGCAACATAGGACTCATGCGCGCGGCTAACAAATACGACTACAAGAAGAACGTCCGTTTTGCAACCTATGCTAATTGGTGGATCAGGCAGGCTATAACCCGTTATTTCATAAGCAGTCAGCGCCTCATACGGCTTCCCACCAGGAAGGAAGAGCTGTTTAGAGCAATCAGACGAGTAAGTCAACAGTTGAACCAAAAGCTCATGCGCGAGCCGTATCCCGAAGAAATCGCCCATGAATTAGATATTTCCGTCCGCAGTGTTGAACTTATCCTCAATGTTACGGGCGATTTTGTCTCCCTTGAGGTTGAAAACTCCGAGGAGTCAATCTCGCTCTTGAATACCCAAGAAGACTACACGTATAATCCAGAGCTGGAGTTCGTCCGTAAGTCTTCAAGGGAATCTATCTTAAGTTTCTTGAGTATTCTTAAAGAAAATGAACGCCGCGTCATCATGGATCGGTACCAATTCAATGAAAATGGGGTACACACACTCAAGCGCATAGGCACCAAAATGGGACTTTCTGCGGAAACCATCCGTCAGATTGAGAAACGCGCCCTCAAACGTTTAAGGTGGCAGGCGGAAAAGCTCGGTGGATTTGAACAGCGTTTCTACCTAGAAGCAATATAACAGCTCAAAGAGACGTCCCTGTTGTGGTTTATTGCAATTACTTTATCTTCGTTTCGTTTCGTAAGATGCTTCTGATGAATTTACCGGACTGTGAAAGCTGGTTCTCTGTCCAATGTCCTTTACCTTCGCGGTCCGCGTTGAGAATCAGTATGCCGGAATCTTCGCCTTTGTTGGTGAGGGACCAGTTCACCCAAGAGATGTTATTTTCTTGCAAGAGGGAAGCCCATTCGAGGAATTCGGCCTCATAGACCCCTTCGCCGCCAGATGCCTTGGACGTACCACATTCAGTAACGAAGAGGGGCAGTCCGTTTTTAATGGCGGTACGCGCCTGTTCCCTGAGCGATTCGCCGTGCGATCCCGCGTAAAAGTGTAGCGTATACATAATGTTGCTGTAACCGGTGATGGGATTTGCGGACGCAACGTCTACCATTTGACTCCAGCGTGGTGTGCCGACGATGATGATGTTGTCAGGGTCGTTAGCGCGGATAACCGAGATGATGTGTTCCGCGTAAGGTTTTACCACCTCGTCCCATGTTACATCGTCGCCGTTAGGTTCGTTGCAAATTTCGTAGATGACGTTGGGATATTCGCCGTATGTCTTTGACATTTCGTCGAAGAATTCCGCGGCTTGGGCTTCATAGCGTTGAGGATTCGCGTCTTGGTGCACGTGCCAATCAACGATGACATAAATACCGAGTTTTATAGCCGCGTCCACCGAGTCTATGACCGCTGTTTTCAACGCTGGGCGGATGATGTAACCGCCGTCCAGCAGTTCCAATGCGGCGCGCCAAACCTGTATGTTCCAATCATCGCGGAGCCAACCGATAACGGTTTCGTTAGCGTATTTCGCCCCGTATTGTAGGGCAAACGAGCTTATGCCCCGAAGCTGAACAGGTTTGCCCGCTTCATTCAGAAGCTGTGTGCCTTTCACCTGCAACCGCCCGTAACGTTCCACTACGGTTTTCCCGTTCTTGTCAACGGAAAGCCGCGTGTCTTGATAACACCCGGTTACAAGCGCGCATATTGCTAAAAGAGCGTAAACCGCACTCCGCGCCAGATGACTACCAATTGCTTTTTTCATACTTTCTTTCCTTACATTACTGCTTATTAAAAGCAGTTTCCGTATCCAGACGGATTTGATCGATGAACGGCTGATATTTTTTCTTGAGCGCGTCCATATTTTGCTTATAGAAAGCCGCGAATTCCGGGTCTTGGAAGGGGTCGATCTTGACCTGCTGTCCCATGCGTTTGGAAAGTTCCGCTTCTTTTTGCCGCAAACGAGGGGCGTATTGCTGTTTTATAGCCTGTTCATATTGATCAACGTCGTCAAGGTAACGGGAAACTATACCCTTAGACTGCTGAAACATAGTGTCAAACCGCGCATCGTTTATGATGCACTGTAAACCGTTCCCTACCGCCTCAAACGTCTTCATGTCGTCTTTGGAAGCCGGCAGGTTTAGGCGTAAAACAAGCGTTTCAAAAACGCCTAGCTTAAAAGCCTGTCTCTGCTCTTCTGGTGTTTGTTTCAAGGCTTCTTCTATTATGGTTTTAGATTTCTCGTTTTTCTTAACCGCGTAATCTAAAAATTCATTTGCTATCTTCTTGCCGTTCTGTTTAGCTTCAAATTGCTCGATACTTGCCTTATCACTCTTGATAGATTCGGTTCTTTCCAGAACGATTTCCCAAGCTGTCTTTATCTTCATATCTTCTCCTATAAATCTTCCTTACAACTCCTGAAAGGCATTGTTGGAAGTCCGTTTTTCCCAAACAGGGGCGTTGGCCCGAATTTAGTCCAAGCATAGCGTATATAAACCGGGTGTGGCACGTCCACGCAGGAAGCGACGATGGTATCGCCCTCTATGACTACTTTTGCCTTATGGTACGCATGGTCTTCACCGGCTACTTCAAAGCCGTCCAAGTCTCCGACAGCCTTGAAGCCCTCTGACGCATGGTCAAAAAACACGCGGATAACGTCCTCTTCGTTTCTTGCCCTGCGGAACGTAGGACCGTCCGCGTGCACATCTTTACGATAAATCTTCTTCAGCGCTTGCAAGGAGAGGCGGAAACCCACGGTCTGCTTGTCCAAGGGGTGTATATTGTCAAATTCGCCCTTGTCTATGATGACCGCCATGCCGGTATTTGCGATAGTTTTTGAGACTTTGAACTGTTGTTCCCGCAGAATCGCCCATCCTTTGTCGGTCAAGCCCGCCTCCACATCAGCCTTTGACGCATACATGGGGAGCTGGACGAACAGGAAGGGCAGTTCATCGTCATGCCAATCTGTGCGCCATTGATCGATAAGATAGTACATCATCTCCGCGTAATCGCTGTACCAGAGGTCAGCATCTTCTTCGCCCTGATAGTAAAGAAATCCCTTGAGTGCAAAGGGCGCGACACGGCAGATCATCGAATAGTAGAGGCTTGTCGGTCGGTAGGGGCTCTTTCTGCCTGCGGGTTGGGGCCAGGGACATTCCCCGCACTCCACGTTGAGTACTTCCCACGTAACGTCAGGCTCTATGGCACGCCGCGCCTGTACCCGCTCGTCCCATGCCTGCCATGTCGCAAGGTATTCCGCCATGTCCCGCTCGTAATCCGTATCTGTCTTGTCGCCTATCAGCGCCGCGTAATCGCTTATGTACCGTTGTCCTGCCGCGCTTTTCTGTAGTTGTTTCTCGCTCATCCAACAACTTATGGATGTGCCGCCCCAACTGCAATCAATGATGCCTATAGGAACGCTTGTCTTGGTGTTCACCCATACGGCGAAGAAATACGCCGCCGCGCTCACGTCCGCGGCGGTAGCGGGGCGGCAAACCTGCCATGTGTTGGTCTTCTCCGCCGTAATGAAACGCTCGTCAATGATAGCCTGTTTGATAGGTTTGTAGAAACGAATGTTAGGATTTGACGCATCTTCTACTTCGTCTTGTCCGTTCAGACTGTCTTTGAGCGCGAGTTCCATGTTGCTCTGTCCGCCGGCAAACCACACATCGCCTATGATTACGTTTTTGAAGCTGATGCTTGTCTGTTTGCTGGTCACGGAGAGAACGCCTTCCACGCCCGCCTCTTGCGGAGGCAAAAAACACCGCCACACGCCGTCTTTCACCACAGTCTCACGGTTCACGTTCCTGAAAGTTATACGGATGATCTCGCCGTCCGTTCCGCTTCCCCATAGAGGAATATCCTTGTCTCTCTGTAACACCATATTATCCGAAAAAATTGGCGCTATTTGCATAAAAACCTCCTTATATCTATATAAGATTATACCACACCCTTCGGGTGTTTGACAACTTCTTAATGGTTATTATTTGAAAAGAGGTACCGCTGACCCCGTCTTGACGGCTACGCTTGCACCCTTCGGGTGTTTAAATACTTCACAACGGGCGTTATAAGAAAGGATGCGCCGCTGACCCCGTCTTGACGGTTACGCTTGTAAACAAGCGGAACCTCTGCGTTGTACGAAGGGGAACGCCGCTGACACCGTCAGGACAGCTACGCTTGTAAGCACGCAAAGACTTATTGATGTATTGAACGGAGGTGTCAGACACCCGAAAGGTAGGCTTGTAAACAAGCGGTGTATCCGCGTTGTATTGAACGGAGGTGTCAGACACCCGAAAGGTAGGCTTGCAAGCAAGTGGTGTATCCTTGATGTATTGAACGGCGGTGTCAGACACCCGAAGGGTAGGCTTGTAAGTACGCAGAATCTCCGTGTTATATTGAACGGAAGCGCGCCCAGACCACCGATGACTGACACCGCGCCGAATGAAGCGGCGTCTGACACCCTGCCCCCGCCGCCCGTCTTCCTTTGCTCATTACTCACTACTACCTGCTACCTACTACCTATTACTTGCTAACTGCTACCTACTACCTGCTACTTACTACCTACTAACGGGCAACGGTGTCAGACACCCCGCGCGCAAAAATTCATGCTAAATGTATTGACGTAAAAAAGCATACGATATATAATTTTCCTTAAAGTATTGTATATATTCAAAAGGAGTATAAATAAAGTATTGGACAAACCGTATTATGCGCCGTATATGGCGAACCGCAACAGCAGTCTTGCCCCTTGCCCGCCTTGTGTACATTTGACGACAAATGCATATAATCCTCCTAAAGAAGGATTCCTTTTGCCTCATAACAAAGCTAACTTTAGTTTGCAGTCCGTTCTGTTTGACTCGCAGTCCGTTCTGTTTGAGTCAAAGTCCATCCTGTTTGATTCGCAGTCCATGGACTTTGACTCGGAGTCCATGGACTTTGACTCGGAGTCCATGGATTTTGACTCAGAGTCCATGGATTTTGACTCAGAGTCCATGGATTTTGACTCGGAGTCCGTGGACTTTGACTCGGAGTCCACGGACTTTGACTCGGAGTCCATGGATTTTGACTCGGAGTCCATGGACTTTGACATGAAATCCAAGCCGTTTATTTTCAAAATAAACGGTACGATTATACCTTGCGGGCGATTAGCGCCTCATAAGGGAAAAAATATCCTGCGGACGATTCACGTCTCGCAAGGAAAAGGAGAAAGAAATGGTAAAGAGAAACGATTGGTTACCCGCTGGGCGCATATCGATCATAGCGATGTGCCGTAAGTGGATAGCGTACATTACTGAAGCCCTGAGAACGGCTTGGGGCATACCCGCGGAACAGCTTGCGGCTCTGAAAGCCCTCCTTGAGACCGCGGAAGCGCTCTTGCAGAAGGCTATGGACAGCGCGGAACGAACCCATGTGATCACGGTGGAGTGTCAAGCGGCGTTTACGGCGTTGAAGGAGAAGATGCGCTTCTTCCGAGACCGGTATTTCAAACTACCGCCGCTGACCGAAGGGGACTGGGCGGCTCTGGACTTCCGACCCAAGGACACGCACCCGACGCCGGTACCGGCGCCTGACGGGGTGCCAGCGGTGTCCCTGAGTTACCCCGGCGGTCCCCACGCGCTAACCGCGCATCTGGGTCCCATGCCCGGCACGCAGGAACTCGATCAGACGAGCGACTACGGCTACACGCTCTACGTGGGCATCATGCCGCCCGGCGGAGCAACGCTGGAACAGGCGGCGTCTGAGAAGCACTACTTAATGAAGGCGCCTGCGGACGGGAAGGGTCTCCAGCACTTTCGGTTCACCCGGCGGCGCAAGGAGAAACTCCTGTTTGACACCGAGGACGGAGGCATGACGATCTATATCTGTTGCCGCTACGAAAACCAGAAGGGCGAAGTAGGGCAGTGGGGGCCGGTAGCCTCCGCGGTGATACCGTAACCAAGGCACAGGCCCGCGAATGTGGTGGGCGGACAAGCGCGTTGCACGTTTGTCCGCCTATTTTGTCGGCGGGCATAATACGCAAAGGAATAAATAATGAAAAAAATGAGTATGGTTCTGTTAAGCGCGGCGTTTAGTCAAGACTGGGTCGCGGACCCTGAAAGCGACTTCGAGGTAAGTCTCAATAATGCGTCGGACGGGTACATAATCAGGAAGTACACCGGTTCCGACCGCGATGTTGTCATCCCGGCGGAGATACAGGGCTTCCCGGTCAGGGAGATTAGCGATCGGGCGTTCTTGGGGTGCGGTAGTCTTGACTCGGTCGCCATACCGGACAGTGTTACAAAGATTGGCGCGTATGCGTTTATGGACTGTAGTAACCTAGCTTCGATTGCTATACCGGACAGCGTTACGGAGATTGGCAAGCAGGCGTTTATGGGTTGTATTCGCCTCTTCTCGGTCGCCATCCCGGACGGCGTTACGGAGATTAGCGAGGGTACGTTTATGGATTGTATTCGCCTCGTCTCGGTCGCCATACCAGACAGCGTTACGGAGATTGGCGCAGGGGCGTTTTCTCGGTGCTGTAGCCTCATAAGGTTGACTATTGAGCCTGTTAAGCGCAAATGGATGTGTAACTTCTCCGATTGCAAACTCAACTTTATATCTCAGGCCGTGCTCAGGAAGGCGGGTTATACGGGTAGGTTTTAGCCGCGCTGGTGTCAGTCATGCGTCTATTGCCGGTGGGCATAATACGCAAAGGAGTAAATAATAAAAAAATGAGATTGGTTCTGCTCTGTGCGGTGTTTCTTGGAGCAGGCGCGGCTTTCGGTCAAGACAGGGGCGCATCCCCTGAAGGCGACTTCGAGGTAAGTCTCAACACTGCGTTGGGCGGGTGGATAATTACCGGGTATACAGGCGCCGGCGGCGATGTTATCATCCCGGCGGAGATACAGGGCTTGCCGGTCCGGGAGATTGGCGCAAGGGCGTTTGAATACTGTAGTAACCTCGTCTCGGTTGCCATACCGGAGGGCGTTACGCAGATTGGCGCGGGGGCGTTTTGGGAGTGTAGTAGCCTAGCCTCGGTTGCCATCCCGGACGGCGTTACACAGATTGGCGGGGCGGCGTTTTATGGTTGCAGTAGCCTAGCCTCGGTTGCCATCCCGGACGGCGTTACAGAGATTGGCGCGGGGACGTTTCGGGAGTGTAGTAGCCTTGCCTCAGTCGTCATCCCGGACGGCGTTACAGAGATTGGCGAGCGGGCGTTTTCTGAGTGCAGTAGCCTTGTCTCGGTTGTCATACCGGACGGCGTTACGCAGATTGGCGAGGCGGCGTTTGCTTGGTGCGGAAGCCTTATCTCGGTTACCATACCGGACGGCGTTACGAAGATTGACGCATGGACGTTTGCGTACTGCGAAAGCCTCGTCTCAGTTGCCATACCGGACAGCGTTACGCTGATTGGCGAGGGGGCGTTTCGGGGTTGCAGTAGCCTTACCACGGTGGATATTGCGCCCATTAACCGCAGATGGAGCTTGGACATTTTCGCCAATTGCGGCAAAATCAGCCTTGCGTCTCAGGCGGCGCTCAAGCGGGCGGGGTATACAGGCGAGTTTTAGCGGCGCGGGTGTGGGGGGTG
This sequence comes from Treponema sp., assembly GCA_031265825.1. GTDB lineage: Bacteria > Spirochaetota > Spirochaetia > Treponematales > Breznakiellaceae > JAIRKH01. The sequence goes on from JAISCD010000074.1 coordinate 20,312, forward strand.
GCGGAAGACCGCGCCCCCCTCCTAAAAGTTAGCAGTTAGCAGTTAGCAGTTAGCAGTTAGCAGTTAGTAGTTAGCAGTTAGCAGCTAGTAGTTAGCAGTTAGCAGTTAGTAGTTAGCAGTTAGCAGTTAGTAGTTAGTAGTGAATAGTGCGGCGGTGTCAGACAACGCGGAGGTTCCGCTTGCTTGCAAGCGTAACCGTCAGGTCGGGGACAGCGGCACACCCTTTCAAACAGCGCCCCGTATGAAGTATTTAAACACCCTTCGGGTGAGGAGTACGTAATGAAAAGAATGAGATTGGTTCTGCTCTGCATAGTGTTTCTTGGAGTGGGCGTGGCTTTCGGTCAAGAAAGGACCGCGTCCCCTGAAGGCGACTTCGAGGTAAGTCTCAACACTGCGTTGGGCGGGTGGATAATTACCGGGTATACAGGCGCCGGAGGCAATGTTGTCATTCCGTCGGAAATACAAAGTATCCCGGTTCGGAGGATTGGCAGGGAGGCGTTTTATTTTTGTAGTAGCCTTGTCTCGGTCGTCATACCGGATGGCGTTACGGTGATTGGTGCGGTGGCGTTTTGGGATTGTAGTAACCTTGTCTCAGTCGGCATACCGGAGGGCGTTACGGCGATTGGCGCGGGGGCATTTATGGAGTGCGGAAGTCTTGCCTCGGTCGTCATACCTGACAGCGTTACGTTTATTGGCGAAGGGGCGTTTGCTTGGTGCGAAAGCCTTGTCTCGGTCGCTATACCGGACCGCGTTAGGCTGATTGACGTGGCAGCGTTTTATGAGTGTCGTAGCCTAGCCTCGGTCGCCATATCTGACAGCGTTACGGAGATTGGCGATGGGGCGTTTAGGGAGTGTAGTAGCCTTGTAACGGTGGATATTGCACCCATTAACCGCAGATGGGGCAGGGACAGCTTCTCCGGTTGCAAACTCAGCCTTGCATCTCAGACGGCGCTCAGGAGGGCGGGGTATATGGGCAGGTTTTAGCGCACTTTGGCTAAAAGCGGCGCTGGTGTCAATCATGTGCCGCTTTTGTCGGCGGGCATAATACGCGAAGGAATAAGTAATGAGAGAACAGATATACGCGGCGTCCGATCAAGACCGGGCTGGCAAAGCCGCTCCGGAAAGCGACTTCAAGGTAAGTATCAATGATACGCTGGACGGGTGCATAATCACCAAGTATAGCGGTACCGGTGGCGATGTTATCATTCCGGCGAAGATACAGGGCTACCCGGTCAAGGAGATTAGCGGAAGGGCGTTTGTTGATTGTTGTAGCCTTACCTTGGCCGCCATCCCGGACAGCGTTACGCTAATTGGCAGTGGAGCATTTTCTGGTTGTGATAACCTTACCTCTGTCGCCATACCGTATGGCGTTACACTAATTGGTAGATATGCATTTCAAGGCTGTGGTAGCCTAGCCTCGGTTGCCATACCGTATGGCGTTACAGCGATTGGTGAGGCGGTGTTTTTGGGTTGCAGCAACCTTGCTTCGGTTACCATACCGGATAGCGTTACGCTGATTGGCGTGGGGACGTTTATGGGTTGCAGGAGCCTAGCCTCGGTTACTATACCGGACAGCGTTACGCTGATTGGCGAGTGGGCGTTTTCCAAGTGCGCCAGCTTAGTTTCGGTCGCCATACCGGACAGCGTTACGCAGATTGGTAGGGGGGCGTTTAGGGATTGTAGTAGCCTTGTAACGGTGGATATTGCGCCCATTAACCGCAAATGGGGCAAGGACAGCTTCTCCGGTTGCAAACTCAGCCTTGCGTCTCAGGCGGCGCTTAAGCGAGCGGGGTATACGGGCGGGTTTTAGCGCACTTTGGCTAAAAGCGGCGCTGGTGTCAATCATGCGCCGCTTTTGTCGGCGGGCATAATACGCGAAGGAGTAAATAATGAGAGAACAGATATACGCGGCATCCGATCAAGACCGGGCTGGCAAAGCCGCTCCGGAAAGCGACTTCAAGGTAGAAAGCAATGCTACGTTGGACGGGTGTATAATCACCAAGTATACCGGTCCTGAGGGCGATGTTGTCATCCCGTCGGAAATACAAGGTATCCCGGTCCGGAGGATTGGCAGGGAGGCATTTTGGGGTTGTAGTAGCCTTGTCTCGGTCGTCATACCGGACAGCGTTACGCTGATTGGCGTAATGGCGTTTAGGGGTTGTAGCAACCTAGACTCGGTCATCATACCGGACAGCGTTACGCTGATTGGCTGGTATGCGTTTTCTCGTTGCAGTAGCCTTGTCTCGGTCATCATCCCGGATAGCGTTACGCGGATTGGCTGGGAGGCGTTTAGGGGTTGTAGTAACCTAACCTCTGTCGTCATCCCGGACAGTGTTACGTGGATTGGCTGGAGGGCGTTTGAGGGCTGTACTAGCCTAGCCTCGGTCATCATACCGGACAGCGTTACGCTGATTGGCGATGGGGCGTTTAGGGAGTGTAGTAGCCTTGTAACGGTGGATATTGCGCCCATTAAGCGCGAATGGGGCGCGAACAACTTCGACGGTTGCAAACTCAGCCCTGCGTCTCAGGCGGCGCTCAAGAAGGCGGGGTATACGGGCGGGTTTTAGCGGCGCGGGTGTTGGGGGGTGGCGGAAGACCCCGAAGGGGGCTGGAGACAGGGGGGCGCACCACATGGGCGTCTGTGTGCCATCCTCCGTTTAGGGAAAGACGCGCCCCCCCTCATACTATGAAAGTGAGTAGTGGTTAGTGGTTAGTTAGCAGTTAATAGGTAGTAGTGAGTAGTGGCCAGTCGAGGCGGCGCTAATCACTAGCCACTAATCACTCCAATGGTGCGGCGGTGTCAGACAACGAGTAGGTTCCGCTTGCTTGCAAGCGTAACCGTCAAGACAGGGTCAGCGGGTACGCCTTTCTAACAACAACCCTTGTGAAGTCGTCTAACACCCTTTGGGTGGGGATTTTCTCAAATACGTGGTTGAGAGCTTGGGAGACAGCCTGCGTGTAAGCCGCGGGGAGCACGCTATAAGGCAACTCGCATATACCTTTGGAGTCCGCGCTTTCATTCTCTATGAAACTCACGGTTATAGGCGGAACGTCTATGGGCGAAGGAACATCGTAATTATAGATGAGCGAGTCGTCAATCTTCCCGTCTGTATAAAAGATATTTTCCCGCGCCGCCCAGCCCAAGGCGTGTGTTGACGCTCTTTTGACCGCTCTTTCCGCCCTTTCAGGCGTGAGAATACGCCCTCCTTCTATACAGAGCCAGCACCCGCGGATTTTCGGCACCCTGTCAATTTCCACTTCTACGACACCAGCCGCCCAACTCAAAGGAGAAAGCGCGTTTTCGTCGATTTTCTCTTTAATCCAAGCATGATCAGTCAATACCGAAGGCTCATAGGCACGGCGCACGGTTATAGGCAAAGGCGCCCGTGTCCGCCTGATCTCCAAACAACAACGCTCCGCAAGCTTTGCGATTACCGCGATGTTTCGGGAAGCCGTCGAGACTCCCGCATCTGTACCGTCTATCACCCGCGTCTTTTCAGGCGCTACCTCCAGCATCCGCACCGCCAAATCTCGCAAAACCCGCGCGAAGCCAGAATCCGCGCTCGTCCTTATCACCAGGGACTCGTCTTCCTCCAACGTTATTTCTACAGAACAGTCGTTGTCCCCGAACAGGAGACCGCTCCCCTGATAAGCAAGGGCTATTCCTATGCCCCGCACCGGCGTTTCTTCCGGGTTATCCTGCCCGCGGAGTAGGTTGTAGGACGCCCATTTTCGCTTGTAATCCGCCATCGTGGTAACCCGTTCCATCACTTGATCCGCGAAGACCTGTTCCTTCAGGGGAATTCCTAGGGCAAGCTTGCCGTCTTTCTTCAGGGCGTACTTTGCCCGCCATTCGGCAGGCATCATGCCGACTATATCCGCGATATGGGAGACGTGCCGCTCTATCGCAAAGAAGCCTTGGGACAGCCCAAAGCCTTCAAACGGTCCTTGATAGGGAATATTGCTCTTCACCGCGGTGGCTTTCACGGTAACCGGTGAAAGCTGGTATGCGCCGAGGCTCCCGATACAGATTCGCGTCAAGAGTTCTTCGGTGAAGACGCCTTCCGCGCCTACGTTGATCTTCGCCTCTATGTCTGTTGTCAGAACTTCCCCGTCTTCCTTAATACTACTCGTGATTTTTATTTCAGTCTCCGCGCGTTTCGGACCGTAACGGAAACATTCTTCCCTTGTCAGGCAGAGTTTCACCGACTTTTTCGTCAAGAACGCGCCTAACGCCGTATGGCACGCGACCAGAGATGGGTACCAAAGCTTGCCGTCAAGGTGGAAGCCGAGTCTTGTGGGAATGACTTTAACCGTTTCAGGGCTTATTCCCAAGACTTTAGCGACAGAATTCCGCGTATGCGCCTGCCACTGGGTCGCTGTGTAAACGGTAACCCCGTCTTCGGCAAGAGCCGTCAGCGCACAGAAGGGTTCCGCCTCCCAATGATCCTGAATACCGGTGTGATAAACGCCTTGAACCACGGCTTTATTTTCAACCGCGTCTGGGGGCAGGGGTTCTCCAATGACGAAGTTTCTTTCCATTATGTTTTCGGTCTGGTCCGCATTCTCTGGGGAGTCTTCCTGCTCAATCAAGACCTTGCAGTCCGCGGCGTAAGCCCATAGCTTCAGATCGTCTGGCCCAACGAGGATGCCTACGGGTTCGCCTATGTAAGAGACTTTATCCTTTGCCAATATGGGTACGGGAAACTCGTCGAGTTGGTTGGCGCCGGGTATGTCCTTCGCGGTGATGAGCGTATAAGAGGGCGGCATTTGGGGACATTCTACGTTTACGAAGCGTCCTTGCGCTGACGGGGACCTGAGAGTAACGGCGAAGAGGCTGTCTTCAATGTTTATATCAGTAACAAATGTATCCAACGACTATTCTTCCTTTGATAGCCTTGACCGTCTGGGTCCCATGTGTAGGTTTTTCCATAGGGAAACCACGATAAAGGTAATTATTGCGGAGGCGACTGCCTCTATGGGTCCGTTGAGCGCGGCGATGGGAAAGATTATTTCCCAGGGGAAGATTTTGAGGAGTCCGAGTCCGCCGAGAACGAGCACGGTATTGACGAGGCTTCCGATGATCGCCGCGGCGATGATGGCGATTGCGACGATGAGCGCCTTTCGCTCTTTCTTATTCCATAGTTGTCCGCTTATGAGCGCATAGCAGAACCACGCGGCGGGTCCTATAAGCATTCGCGGAATCAACGCGATGAATGGATAGGTCATAAAAGCCATATCCACGGGCGAAGTTGCGATGATAGACGCTTGGATGATGCTGAAAATCCCAAACAGGATTCCTATAAATAGTCCCACGAAGGGACCTTCGAGTATTGCGCCTATGATGACAGGCACTTGTAGTATGGTTATCGCCGCTCCAAACGGCAATAGAATGAAGCCGAGTCCGGTAATCCCCAACACTATGATGATTGAAGACAAAACGCCTGCAATCGCTATTTTCTTAACGGTATTATTCATCATTTTTTCCTTATATTTTATTCTGGGTTACTTAGAATACGCTACTCCGCCGATAGCGCCGACGACGACAAACCTGCCGCCGCCATAGGCGGCGCCGTAGAAGCTATCGTTGTCAAATAGGCTGTCAGTTGCTGGTATCCAACTTATTCCGTCAGAGGAGGACGCTATTTGGTAGTTATCGCCGACAGCGACAAACCTATCGCCGCTGTGAGTTATGGCTCTGATATTGTTGGCGCCGAATGCGCTATCTTCTACTTCTGACCATGTTATCCCGTTAGAGGAATACGCCATCTTGCCACCGTCTCCGCCCGCGACAAATTTACCGCCGCCATAGGCGATACTGTAAATGTTGCCGCTGAAAACGCTGTTCTCTACCGCGGTCCAGTCCGTCCCGTTAGAGGAATACGCCGTCTTGCCATCTTCGCCCACAGCGACAAACTTACTGCCGCTATAGGCGACGCTATGGATAACGCTACTGCCGAATGTAGTTTCCCCTACCGCGTCCCATGTAGTCCCGGTTATGGAAGAATACGCCATCTTGCCATCAGCGCCTACAGCGACAAACTTGTTATCTCCATAAACGATGCCATAGATGCTGTCGGTGAATGTACTGTCCCCTACCGCGGTCCAGTTCGTCCCATTGGATGAATACGCCATCTTGCCGTCTGCGCCTACAGCGAAGAATCTGTAGTTGCCATAGGTGATACCGAAAATATCATCACTGAATTTGCTATCCGCTACCGCGACCCATGCGGTCGCGTTAGGAGTGGCAGTCCATACCGTCGTGTTAGTGGGATCGGGATATACCATTTTGCCGCCAGCGCCGCCAGCGACAAACTTGCCGCCGCCATAGGCTATGCTACGGATATTATTGGCGCCGAATTTACTATCCGCTACCTTGCCCCACGACAAGGGAACATTGCCAGCTTTTGCCATGACCGACGCTCCGCTACTTTTGTTTCCCGAAGCGTCTACGCTCTTAACGGTAAAGGTGTACTCCGTATCATTGGTTAGACCTGTTATTTCTTTAGTAACGGTTCCCTGTTTAACGATGATGGGGCTTGATCCGTCTGGCTTATAGGTAATTTCCACACTGTCAAAGTCCGTATCGCTCGGCTCGGTCCACGAAAGAGTTATTTTTTCATTGCCGCCTACAGCGGTGGGGGTGGTAACATTGCCGGGCGAATCGAAGTCATCGTCAACGTCGTTGATACCGCCGCCGCATCCCGCAATAATCAATCCGAAAGTAAATATAAGCGCCGCACTTCTCAATAAAAACTTGTTCATAAAAAATCTCCTATCTTTATACTACCCGCCACACCTTGCTTGGAATTGCGAGCTTTTTCTTTATGTATAAGTTCATTATCCAATTACTGCGGAAAACGTCAAGCACCCTTCGCAGCCTTCGGCTGTTTAAATACTTCACACGGGGTGTTGTTAGAAAGGGGGCGCCGCTTCCACTGACTTGACGGTTGCGCTTGCACCCTTCGGGTGTTTAAATACTTCTTAACGGGCGTAGTCCGAAAGGGTGCGCCGCTGACCCCGTCCTGACGGTTACGCTTGCACGCAAGCGGAACCTCCGCGTTGTCTGACACCTTAACACTAATCACTAATCACTCTACTAACTATTACCTGCTACCTGCTAACTATTACCTGCTAACTTATAACTACTACCTACTAACTTATAAGTGGAAAGGCGGCTGGAATTGCGCTTTTGAAAATAATCGAGAAAAGAAAAAATTCACTTGCATGAAATATCAAAACTATATATAATAATTCTAGTTCAGAAGTAACTACTTATGACTTAAAAGTAACTACTTTTAGCCTAGAAGTAACTACTTTTTGTTCAGAAGTAACTACTTTTAGTCTATAAGTAACTACTTCTAGTTCAGAAGTAACTACTTTTGGCTCATAGGTAACTACTTATGGCTTAAAAGTAACTACTTTTGGTTCATAGGTAACTACTTTCAAGTTATAAGTAGTTACTTCTAGTTCAGAGAAAAAGGAGAAAAATATGGCTCATTATAGAGAATGGCTTCCAACAACCAGAGGCAAAATACTCGCTATGTGTAGAGAATGGATTACCGCATTGATCGCTTACGCTTCGGCGTGGAATGTCCCTCAAAATGTTATAACTGAACTGCAAACACTGTTTGCCTTAGCCGAAGCTGCCTTTGACGCGGCGAAAGACTCAAGCGAGCGCACCGCTTACATCAGCGCCAAATGCAAAGCGGCTTTTAGAGCGCTGGTTGCGAAAATGCGGCTTATCAAGAGGCATTATTTTCTCAGTCCGCCGCTTGCGGACGCGGATTACGCCTTACTCGGATTGAAGCCGAGGGATAAAGCCCGTTCGCTGGTTCCCCCTCCGATAGACCAAGTATTAGCGGAAATTTCCCGTCCCGGGATTCATTTGTTGGAATTGCATTTTCGTCCTGCTCCCGAAGCCTTGTTGGACCAGCATCGGGGCGATTACGGCTGTCGTTATTATTGGGGCGTCATGCCGCCGGGTGGCGCTTCAGTGGAGGCGGCGACCGGCGAGAAGCGGGAATTGATGAACGTCCCTACGTCGGGCGCACTTCTTCCATTCTCAAAGTTCACCCGTCGAAAGAAAGAACGTATTGACTTTGCGGCTGGCGACTCCGGGAAAAGAGTGTTCTTTTGCGTGCGTTACGAAAACGCCAAGGGCGAGGCGGGTCCCTGGGGTCAGATATTCTCATCAATTATCCCCTAACACCCTTTGGGTGTTAGACGACTTCACATGGGTTGTTGTACGAAAGGCGGACCCGCTGTCCCCGTCTTGACGGTTACGCTTGCTTTGCAAGCGGAACCTCCGCGTTGTCTGACAGGCACAGCGTGTATACAAAGGTGTCAGATGCTTTTTAGAACACCCGAAGGTTGCGCTTGCAGGCAAGCGGGGTTCCTCCTTGTTGTCCGCGTTGTCCGGCAGGCACAGTGTGTATACGGAGGTGTCAGATAACTTCCCAAGGGGCGGTGTCAGACACCGAAGGTGGCAGGGTTGGGGGGTGGCGGAAGACCGCGGTTGCGCGGGCTGGCGACCGGGGGGCGCACCACAAGGGCAACGGTTTGCCGCCCTCCGTTTAGGGAAAGACGCGCCCCCCTCTCTAAAAGTGAATAGGTAGTAGTTAGCAGATAGCAGGTAGTAGAGTGATTAGTGATTAGTGTTAAGGTGTCTAACAATGAGTAGGTTCCGCTTGCTTGCAAGCGCACCTTTCGGGTCAGTGGAAGCGGCGCACCCTTTCTAACTACACCCCGTGTGAAGTATTGAAACACCCGAAGGGTGTTGACAAAAGGGGGGAACTGTAGGATACTTATTTTAAGACAACGAGTAGGTTCCGCTTGCTTGCAAGCGTAACCGTCAAGTCAGTGGAAGCGGCGCACCCTTTTAAACAGCGCCCATTGTGAAGTATTTAAACACCCGAAGGGTGTAAAAGGAGAATAAAGCAATGTCCAAGCGAGTATACGGGAAAGAATTCGGGTTTCATACCAGAGCTGTCCATACGGGGAATGATGTAGACGGGGAGACAGGGGCGCTTCGCCGCCCTATCGTGATGGCAAATAGTTACGCCCTGCCCTATGATCCTTCGGAACTCAACTGGAGCGAAGCGGGAAAGAATCTCTACACCCGGAACGGGGGGAGCAATCAGCAATACCTTCAGGAAAAGCTTGCCGCGCTCTCCAACGGAGAGGACTGCGTGGTTTTGGGAAGCGGGGTGGCGGCTCTGTCCGGACTGTTCTTCTCCTTGCTCCAAGCAGGGGATCATGTGGTCTTCTCCAGCGTTACCTATATCGCGGTGTACCGACTACTCCACGAACTTTTAAACACCAAATTTAAGGTAGAAACCACCATTACGGATACCACGGATCCAGAAGCGGTGCGGCGGGTCATGCGTCCGAACACGAAGTTGGTACATATCGAAACACCGGGGAACCCGGTCATCGCCGTTTCCGATATTCGCGCCATCGCTGGGATTGCCCATGAAGGAGGCGCACTCCTTTCGGTGGATAACACCTTCGCCTCTCCCTATAATCAGCGCCCTCTGGACCTGGGGGCGGATTTCTCCGTGGAAAGCCTGACAAAATACATCAACGGTCATGGGGACGCCATGGGCGGCGCCATCATCGGCGCCAAGCGTTACCTCGACATTATCCGCGCCCAGTCGCAGGTGAATCTGGGCGGGGTTATCAGCCCTTTTAATGCGTGGCTTATCATGCGAGGCGCGGTAACCCTGCCGCTACGGATGCGGCAACATAACGACAACGCCCTTCGGACTGCCCGCTTTCTGGAATCCCTGCCCTGCGTCAGCTTCGTCATGTATCCGGGGCTGGGAAGCCACCCCAACCACGCCGTAGCCGTCTCCCAGATGTCGCCCGGCTTCGGGGGAGTCCTTGCCTTCGGTCTCAAGGCGGATCACGATACCCACAACCGCTTTGTCAGCCATCTGCGGGTGATTACTTCCGCAGTGTCTCTGGGGCATGATGAAAGCCTTATCGTGTTTCTGGGCGAAAAGGATGAGCGTCAGTATCTGTACCCACCGGAATTCCACAACGGCTTTTTCCGATTCAGCGTGGGACTTGAGGACGCGGAAGACATTATCGGCGATATTGAACAGTCGCTGAAAAAGACAGGACTCCTCTAGGAAGCGCCATCCGGTATGACCGAAAACAGGTTGCGAAATGATAAATATTTACCACAAGACGAAAGGATTATATTTTGAATTTTATTGAAGTAAAAAAGTAACCATAATCTCTGATGTTACTTCCTGTTCACCAGTAGGAACAGATGCTGATACGCATAATAGGACTGTTTATGCTTCGCCACCCGTTGGCGGCTCGGGCGGAGGTTTATCGTGTGAATCGAAGTGTAACCAGTCCTATTACGCGACGTACCACTCGTACACTATTTATTTTTTATTGTTTTATCACGTTATATAGTACCATTATTCCTCCAGACATTATTGATATAACGAATCCTATAAATATTCCTTTTATAAATGCCACTATATGATGTTTCGGATTTCTATATTCTTTTATCATATCTTCCGTCCCTTTTATAATCACTTTCTTACTATGACAGAATAGTATTATATCCAACACTACTAAATCATATAAATTTACAACAGAAAACATTATAAATGTATTTACAGAAGTTTGTGAAAACGTTTTCATTCCAGAAAAATAAGAAACAATAAAAAATATTATCGCAAATAATATTAGTGCAACAATTTTTTTGATGATATGCTTTTGTTCTATTGTTTTTATTGAATCTTTATATTCAGGCAATGATTCAACTCTTTTTCTTATTGCCGTTGGATATGATACTATCTGGGAGACCGGATTGTTATATAACGGTGGCATTATTATTAGAGTAAATATAATGCACAAAACTATACATTCAATTACCAAAACCATATTTTCCTACTCATATCATTCTTATATTTTGTCTTTCCTTCTTAATTTTTTAAATTCCAATAAACGTAATACCAATATACTAGCAGAAATTCCCGTCAATATGCTATAAATTGCATTTTCTAGGACAGTATAACTGTCGTAATAACTCTCAATAGCTCTCTTATATGAAAAGAAATATTTTGTTGAAAAGACTATTATGGACAACACAAGACCGCTAAGACTCCCCTCCAATATTACAGAATGTTCCTCAACTTTCACAATTCCACCTTTCTTCATAAAAATCAGTGGGAATATGTAGCCAATAACAAACAATGCCATACATATACCGAATAGTTTGACACTATGTTCTTGAATCAAATTAAAAACAAACAAAAACAAAAAGACACACGGTAAAACAAACAATTTTGCGATATGTATTTTATGTTTTTTCGTAGATGAAACACCTGAAACAATTAAATATAGAAGTACTATCCATACCCAAACAGGCGTATTTTGAATAATTTTTATAATTTCCATTTATGTCTCCCATTTATTTTAGGCGCAATTACACATAACCGACTTTACGTTAAAATCAGCGGCGCGCTACGCCAATACAGACAGCTACTGCTCGTTCATTATTTGAAGAAGAAAAAGGACGGTGAACAGGGCGGTTTATCACCCTACCATTCAAGGCGAAAGCTGTTGAACCGCCGCCGTCCATATTCAAACCTTGTTCCGCGCCAAGCGCCGATAGTATCATAGCGATTTCCTTTTCGGTTGCGCCCACGCTTGCCGCCCGCCTGCCGTCAATGACAAGCATATACAAGACACGACCCTTATCAGAAAGCCCAACCGCGGTCCGTGGATGACGCACCGTTGACTCTATGACGCGCTCGGCGATCTTTCCATCTTGAAGCGCCACGCGGAAACCGCCTACGGCGTTTTCAATATGCTCAATCGTTGAGCTATTGATCTGACTCTGCTCTACGATCTCCGCGCTTCCGCCTGTTTTAAACACTATTGCGGCAAGCGAAGGATTTGGCTTCTGCCACAATAAACCATCAGTGATAAAAACACCGACAACTCGCCGCTTTTCCCCTTCTTTCGCGCTTACAATATCAAACGGCGAAGCGTTTATCGCGGCTATACACCCGTTCTGCTGTGCAAAAGTACTGACGAAGACGCTCGGAACAACGCCGAATTCCTCACCCGGCTCATTTAGGATTATTCTGAAATCAGCGTTCAAATCAACTCGCAAAAAGTAAAACATCAGACGCGGCTTTTCTATTTCTCCCCGCCCAATATCAATGCCGTCCGTCAGACTTTCCCATTGCGGAGACCACTCTTCTAATACTACGCTTTTCTGGCTTGACTCTTGAAATAATCCATCGTTCCCATGCACCGAAGCGCAGGATAGACAGATGAAAAGAACAAGATAGACCCCATACTTACCAATCAAAACTAAATACTGCCTTTTCTGAATAATCCCTTTCAGGACCAAAGATGCAGGAAGGGAACTGCGGGTTGTTGGGGGAATCCGGGAAGTGTTGAGTTTCTAGGCAGAAGCCGTTACGTCGGGCATAGATTGAACCGGTCTTTCCATGAATACCGTTGAGGTAGTTCCCAGAGTAGAATTGGACACCGGGCTGTGTGGTAAAGACGCGCATACTCCGCCCTGAGGCGGGTTCAAAAACCTCGGCGCAGGGGCGCAGGTTCCCCATGTCGCCGTCAACTACAAAACAATGGTCGTACCCGTTGGGCGTTGATCCAATATCGTTTCCAATAGGCTTTCGAGTCTTGAAATCAAAGGGAGTACCTTGCACGGGCAAAATCTTACCTGTTGGGATGCCGTCCGCGGCGACCTCTACATAATAAGACGAATGAATAACGGCTTCATGCGCGAGAATATCTCCCCTTCCTTCGCCCGCAAGGTTGAAATACGCATGATTAGTCAGATTCACAGGACAATCCACATCCACTTTCGCCTTGTAAGTCGCCACTACTTCGTTTGACTTGGTGAGTCCATAACAAACCACAGCTTTTAACGCGCCGGGAAAGCCCTCGTCTCCATCTGGGCTGTCCAACTCGAAACGGACGAAGACCCCGTCATCTGTTTCAAACTGATCCGCTTCCCACACAAGCCTGCCGAAATTCTTCAATCCTGAATGGAGGCTGTTCTCTCCGTCGTTCTTGAGGAGCGTGAACGTCTTGCCGTTAAGGTCAAATCGGGCGCCGCCTATGCGGTTGGCGAAACGCCCCACAGTAACGCCGAAGAAAACCGTATCCACGGCGTATCCGCCCAGCGTTGAATAGCCAAGCAAGACATCGGCGATGCCGTTCTTCTTTGACGGCACGTTCAAAGACGTCAGTGTCGCGCCTAAAGTAGACACGGAGAGGCGCAGATCTCCTGCGCTCAGTGTATAAAGGGCAACTTCTTCCCCATTGGAAAGAGTCCCGAATGGTTTTTTGATGATTTTCATGGAGAGAGTATACCACAAGACCAGACAAAGAAACAAGCGATTTTACGACTGCGCCGTGTAATTGATATTTCTTAAAAAGCCTCTTGCAATTTAGGCGAGACGCGCTATAATAAACGTTATGAAACAAAATCGTCTCTATAATAAATTTCAATTCGGACAGCGTACTCTTTTTACCCCCCCCCCCATAGCTATAATATAGCTCACTCGCAGTATCGCGTGCCGACTCACGCGAAGCTCACGCTTGTTCGGCGGCGGTTACGGTTTTTTCTGTGGTTCTTTTTACTTTGCGGTTTTCTGCATGGGGAACCGCAAAAAGGCAACACAATATTCCTTGACCTGAATCCGTCACTCCTCGCTCTTTTCTATTTACCTCTGGACATTGAAGGATTTGGTATAGAATTTGGTTACCTGCGGGATCTCCCACGGGGATTTGCGCTTATGGGCGATATAGCTTTTCTCTCATTATCCCAATGGGGAGCGGATTTTTCCGTTTGGGATCTAAGCCTTTGCGGACGCTATACAATGGTGGAAAAGGGCGCTGTCGCGTTTTTTTCCGCGCTAAAAATGGGCGCCTTGCTTTACACTTCGCCCTATTATGAGGGAGGTACTTTTACTGTAGGCATAGAACTCGGTCTGCGGCGTAGGATAGGTGCGCGTTTTATGATAGAACCCTATATTCTGTGCGCCGTTTTCGCGGACGACCGCTATCTCATGCCTTTTACTATGGAAACTCTCACCGAACTTTTGCTTCCCGGCTTCAAGGCTGGTGTGCGTTTCGGCGTGGTTTTTTAAGTCCATATAAGGGGGGTGGTAACCATGATAAGGAGCTTATGCGTTCTATTCTGTTTGGTTCTTGCCGCGTGTGGGGAGGATTTCAACTTTGTAGGCGATACATGGAGACCCGTTTCGGAATTCCGTATCGGCGACTACGCAGGGCTTGTAAAAAAAGACGGGGTTGATTTTCGTATTTTGCAGTTTACCGACACGCACATAAATACCTGGTACGATTCTCCTTCCACTCTGGAAAGAACCTATTCCCTGATGGCTCGCGCCATAAACGCGACGAAGCCAGAGCTTCTGGTCTTGACGGGAGACAATGTGGGGAATTTCTTCAATCCTGTCTGGAGTCAGCAACTTATTGCTTTTCTCGATTCTTTCGAGATTCCCTACGCTCTTGTCATGGGAAACCATGACGGCGACTTCGTTCAGATGGAAGATGGCAATCTTCAGCGCCGTATCGCGGAACTTTTTGTCAGGGGACGGTATTCGCTTTTTGAGAAAGGTCCGGAGAATGTAAGTGGAACGGGTAATTACGGGGTTAATTTGTTCAATCGGAGGGGCGAAGTTCTTTATAGTTTGATCTTGTTGGATTCGCACAGCGACTATATTCGGCGGGATCAGGTTGATTGGTATGAATGGTATGTACGCGGCGTTGAAGTCGCGGCTGGAAGGGCGGTAGGGAGTCTGGCTTTCTTTCATATTCCCCCGCCGGAAATCAAATTCATTCATCAAGAAATGAAGGAACAGGGGAAAAAAGACGAGGCGGGGCGTTCCGCAGAGGAAGCTTTTAAAGAGCCTCCTAATGTACAGAGTTGGAATGCGGGTCTCTTTTCCCGTATGCGGGAGCTTGGAAGCACATCTCATATATTTTTCGGTCATGATCATCTGAATGTGCTTGATTATGAGTATCAGGGCGTTCATTTTGTATATGGTCTGAAGACGGGTTATTGCGCGTATAACGATCCTGATTCGGTTGGGGCTGTCCTTATCGTCTTGCGCGGGGAAACCGCGGGTGATATGCGCGTCAGCGTGGATTTCTGGTATTTCTGAGACGGCTTAGTCATTGATTTTTCAGACGACTCCGGGTATATTCTATCTGAAGGAGTTTATAGCATGCAAAACATATACAGCGGATTTAAAGCTTTCTTGAAGGGTTTAGTTTCCATTTTTGATATTACGGGACAATCTTTTCTCCGTTCCCTTCCTGACTTTTCCGGAGGGTTTGAACGGGACGCTCAAGCTCTTGCCGGCGATTGGCGGCAAGTGGGGCAGGATATGCGTTCCGCTATGAATAAGGTTTCACAAGAGGTACAATATGGGAAAAGATAGGACGGAAACTTCTCTTGTTTCACGATCTCAAACGCATATAGCCTCTTTACCGCTGTCTACCGCCGTTGGTGTCAGACGCCGCCTTATCCGCCGTTGGTGTCAGCCGCCGCTTCGTCCGCCGCTGGTGTCTGCCGCCGCCCGTCCGCCGTTGGTGGCAGACGCCGTCTTATCCGCCGCTGGTGTCAGACGCCGTCTCGTCCACCGTTGGTGTCAGACGCCGCCTTATCCGCCGTTGGTGTCAGCCGCCGCTTCGTCCGCCGCTGGTGTCTGCCGCCGC
>JAISCD010000046.1 GCA_031265825.1 Treponema sp.
TCTTCAAGACTATAAAGACTATGTCCAATATAATAACAATGGTCTGCGGCAGTTTCTTCCAATAACGTTAAAATAGTTGTGGGTGATGCCATACCATGTTTATTCATTTCAAAATATCGTAAGTCAAATTGTTTGACAAAAGAACATTCCATAAAAACTCCTTTTTATATTAGACACAGGGTGCTATGGAATGTTGCATATTCTTTCAAAAGATTTGGCAAAAGAATGTCGTCTTAACGTTTCGGCTGTATGCAACGTTTTTGCAGGGCGGATAAGCAAACCGTAGGTTTGTAGCCTTACAAAAACGTGGGTGCAGTGAGACATAGAAGCGTAGTGGCCTAGGCGAACGGAACCCCGAGCCCGAATGGGTGGCGGAGCATATACAGACCTGTTAAACGCTGTTTTTTGACCCTTTATCCAGATTACGTTCCACCACGGATGGCGGAACGTAATCTGTTTTATTTATTGTCTTTTATAATGGTTTTCAAATATTCGAGTAATTCATTAGACGTCCCTACCTGATTTATGTCAAATTTCATTACTGAATTAACCTTCTCTTTTACAGATTCAGGTAAATTTACCGCATTTGTTAAACTATCAATCATTCTTTCCCATTGACTGATAATTTCCTTTACTTTCGGATCTTCCGAGGAAAGTTTATTATTGAAACAATATCGTAAATTTTCCACAAATGCTCTTGTTGTTTTTGCTGTTTCTTCTTTTAATTCAAAAGGAATATGCCGCGCTTTCGAGATCATTTCTTCCATTTCGTCCTTGGAAAAAAACATAGTTGGATTCATTTTATATACTCCTATAATTTCAAAAAAATCAGCCACAGATGATTCTTTACTATTAATTAAATTTAATAAAATTGACTCAAGCTGTAATTTAGTTCTTTCCTGCAATTTAATTTGACTTTCAATTGCCATTATTTGGGTTCTTAGTAAATTTTTCGGGTCATAATCTTTCTGTTCTAATATTATTTTAATTTTTTTAAGGTTAAATCCTAAATTTTTAAGACACATTATTTGATGTAGCCGTATTATATCATTCTTTGAATAAATACGGTATCCAGTTTCAGTTATACCAGAAGGGATTAATAAACCCGCCTCATGATAATGACGTAAGGTACGTACCGTAATTCCCGTTTTTTTCACTATCTCGCCAACTTTCCAGGTTGTTGATTCCATTTCTTCCTCCTATTTGAAAAGCTTTTCTTTGATACTACTAATATAAATCCTCACGTTACGTTAGAGTCAAATGATTTTATTATTTTTCGTTCAAAAAATGATAAATTTCAGGCGCCATGGAAGGTGCCTGTGACAATTAAGTTTGGTCAAAAAAATTATATATAATACCAACAGCCTGATATTGCCTGTAACCCTTTTCTTTAACAATGATTTTTAATCTATTCAATAGATTTGATCCAAAACGTTTCTAGCAATTATAGTCGTGTCGTAACAGAATAGTCGGAATTCGGAATAGAACAAGCAGAGTTCTGAGCTAGATAAATCTAGTTTGGGGCTAGATAAATCTAGTTCTGAACTACTTAAATCTGGTTCGGGGCTAGATAAATCTAGTTCGGGGCTAGATAAATCTAGTTCGGGGCTAGTTAAATCTAGTTTGGGGCTAGTTAAATCTAGTTCTGAGCTAGATAAATCTAGTTCGAGGCTAGATAAATCTAGTTCGGAACTACTTAAATCTAGTTCGGAACTACTTAAATCTAGTTCAGAACTAGAAAGTCGGAGTTCCGAACTAGAAGGTCGGAGTTCGGAACTGCAAAGTCGGAGTTCGGAACTGCAAAGTCGGAGTTCGGAACTGCAAAGTCGGAGTTCAGAACTTCAAAGTCGGAGTTCAGAACTGCAAAGTCGGAGTTCAGAACTTCAAAGTCGGAGTTCAGAACTTCAAAGTCGGAGTTCAGAACTTCAAAGTCGGAGTTCAGAACTCGGTCTGTAAGATTTTTTGTGTAAATAGTGAAGATCGATTCAGAACGAGGACTCGTTCCTTGCCAAGGATAATGGCGAAAAGATAGGATCAGCCGCGACTTCTATTTCTACGGGGCAATGGTCAGAACCGTAGACCTCGGTTCTGATTCCCGCGGATTTTACCCGCGAAAGAAAGCCGCGGTCTACGCAGTGATAATCAATGCGCCACCCTACGTTACGCTCTCTCGCGCCGCCTCGGTACGTCCACCAACTGTAGCAGTCTCGTTTATCAGGGCAAAAATGGCGGAACGTGTCTACAAAGCCCGCCTCAAGCAACGCATCGAACCATACGCGCTCTTGCGGCAGAAAACCCGCACTGCCTTCGTTGTTGTCCGGTCTGGCAAGATCGAAAATCAACTACGAAGCGCCCAACAAAGATTCGAGCGTTGCTTTTCTACGCTCCATCAGGCGGTAATTCATCTCCGGTAAAAATCTGAATTTTAACCGTATAGTCATATCCGCTGTTTTTATAATTCCCTATCCGTATATATTCCGGGTAATGGAATTCGGTATTGTACTTAATTAAAAATAGTTGAGCGCCCTTTTTCTTTTCCATTTTTTCCCCTATTCGCGCGATATTTTTATATATATCGGAAACGGTATACGCCGTAAAATAGGATTTATCCTCATCAAATAGTTTATAATAGGCGTCTGCGGTATTGTGCCGCACAAAATCTTCCGTGCTCAAATAATACCTTCCACACTGGTGGAGTTGGAAAAAACGGTAATCCTGCGCTTGCGCTTTCCATGCCGTCCATTCTTGGTTAAAGGCTATATAATCAAATGGTTCTGCTCCTTCAATGTCTTCATCTGATCTATCCGCCTTAACGGGCGCAAGCAATTCCTCTGGCAAGTCAACAAATACGCCGCCTGATCGCGTTGTTAGCTTAACAGGTTCCGATAAATCACTAACTTCGCCGTTATTTTCCACCTGCACCGCGAAATAGTAGGTGGTACTGTATTTCAGACCAGAAATGACAAACATTGTCTCCGTTGTTGTATGAGAAAAACCATAAGAACTACTGTCGCCATAATTTACCTTATATCCGCTGGCTCCGTCTACAACATCCCAAGACAATATAGCTTGATTTCCGTTAAGAAGTACGTCAAACTCTTGCGACGCGGTTGACGAGGAAGTTGCGGGATCTAATGGTGAAGTACACGACATGAACAATATGCCCGCCAAAAATATGAATATTCCAGAAATACGAATAACCTTTTCCATAAAAACCTCCAAAATAAAGAATCCTAATTATTATTCAGTATAGTATGTTTCATAGAAATATCAAGCTATTTTCAAGAAAAGATAGGCTCAGCCGCGACTTCTATTTCTACGGGGCAATGGTCAGAACCGTAGACCTCGGTTCTGATTCCCGCGGATTTTACCCGCGAAAGAAAGCCGCAGTCTACGCAGTGATAATCAATGCGCCACCCTACGTTACGCTCTCTCGCGCCGCTTCGGAACGTCCACCAACTGTAGCAGTCTCGTTTATCAGGGTAAAAATGGCGGAACGTGTCCACAAAGCCCGCCTCAAGCCACGCGTCGAACCATGCGCGCTCTTGCGGCAGAAAACCCGCGCTACCTTCGTTGTTGTCTGGTCTGGCAAGATCGATTCTGGTATGCGCGACGTTGTAATCCCCACACAAGACGATATGTTTCCCTTGGGAGACGAGGTTTTTGCAATGTTCGAGTATTACCGCGCAGAATTCAAGCTTGTAGGGCAGGCGTTTGGTAAAATCTTGGGAATTGGGAAAATATGCGCAGATGAGGGTAAAATCGCCATAATCAGCCTGCAAAACCCTGCCTTCATCGTCAAACTCCGCGACGCCGAGCGGCTGAACATCCAACGGCTGTGTCTTACTATAGATGGCTGTTCCCGAATAACCTTTTTGTTTGGCGCTTGCCCAATAAGAAAAATAACCGTCGGGATTACGCAGGCTCTCTGAAAGCTGACTCGGCTCGGCTTTCGTTTCCTGAATACAGAGCATATCTGGACTCTCAACTTTCAGCCATTCCAAAAAGCCTTTTTTCTCAACGGCGCGGATGCCGTTCACATTCCAAGACAGTATTTTCATTGTTTCTCTTTACAAAGGAAGCAGGGATTGGGCGTCGTTGAGAAAACGTATCACGCGGTTTTCTCACAACGAACCCACTCCCTACCATTGCAGGTCGGACTTGCGTGTAACGACCCGTGAAATCAGCCCGTATTTAACGGCTTCGTCGGCGTTCATCCAATAGTCGCGGTCAGTATCTTTTTCAACCTGTTCAAAAGCGACGTCAGTTTCGTCCGCGATGAGTCGATTGATTTTAGCCCGAAGCTTTTCGAGTTCGCGGGCGTGAATCTCTATGTCAGTCGCCACGCCCCGTATGCCGGAAAGTGGCTGGTGGATGAGGTAGTGGCTGTTGGGAAGCCCTATACGTCGTTCTTTGGGGCTTCCGAGCGCGATAATCGCGGCCGCACTCGCTACAAGTCCCATGCCTATGGTCCAAATCGGCGGACTCACGAAGCGTATCATATCAAATATCGCATAGCCCGCGTCCGCATCCCCTCCGGGTGAATCTATGAAGATTTTTATGGGTTCCTCGCCTTTGTTTTCCAAAAGCAAGAGCTGTCTAATGGTCCTTTCGGCAAGCGCCTTATTGATTTCACCAGACAAGAGGATCGTCCGCGTCTCCAGCATCTTCACCGCAAGTGGGTCTGAGCCTTGAATATTCTTTTCCTCTCTTTCGTCATTGTCTTCATCGTTAAGCCAAGTTTTCATTGTTACTCCTATGAGAGCGTCAATCGCCACCGATATTCACGGGCATTACCGCTCTCGTTTTTACTTTGTCTTTATAGTAAGGAATTTCCACATTTTTGACAAGCACCCTTCGGGTGTTTAAATACTTCACAATAGGTGTTGTACGAAAGGCACCCTTCGGGTGTCAGACGACTTCATACGGGGTGTTGTCCGAAAGGTAGTACCGCTTCCACTGACTTGACGGTTACGCTTGTAAACAAGCGGAACCTCCGCGTTGTCCAAATAAAAAAGAGCAAATAGTAATGAGCAATGAGCAAAAGAAGACGGGCGAACTAGGAAAAGGTATTGAAGCGCGGGACTCCTGCTCTCTGCTCTTTACTAACTGCTAACTGCTAACTACTAACTGCTAACTACTAACTGCTAACTATTCACTACTCATTATTCATTAGGAGGAGGGGGGCGCGTCTTTCCCTAAACGGAGGTCGGCTCACTGTCCGCCTTGTGGTGCGCCCCCTCGTTCCGGTTCCCCCCGTCGGGGTCCTTCCACTACCCCCCCCCCCACACCCCGCTCCAAGATAACTTGTTTGCAGTGGTCAATAACCAATTAGGAAGCATTTAATCTGCCCTTGGTGTGTTTGGGGGTGGCGGAAGCCTGCCACAGGCAGGCTGGAGACAGGGGGGCGCGCCACAAGGGACCTTGTTTGCCATCCTCCGTTTCGGAAAACCGCGCCCCCTCATAATAACGAATAGGCTCCGCTTGCGTACAAGCGTGGTTCCGTCGGGGTCAGCGGAGACTCCTTCCTAATAACGAGAAGGTTCCGCTTGCAAAGCAAGCGTAACCGTCCCTGTCGGGGACAGCGGCACTCCCTTTCGGACAACAACCATTGTGAAGTATTTAAACACCCGAAGGGTGCGAAGGGTGTGAAGGGTGTGAAAAAAGGCTCTTTAACGTCTTGAAAAAAAAACAATTCAATAGTAAAGTAATAAATAGAAGTTTTTTATAGAAGATAAGAAAGATTTAAGGGGGAAATTATGGCTGAACAGAGTCATCAGTTGGTAACATTTCAATTAGGAGAAGAACTTTACGGAGTAAATATCATGGACGTGAAAGAAATCGTCCGTGTACAGGATATTCGGGCGATTCCAAACGCCCCGTCTTATGTCGAGGGTATTTTCCATCTGCGAAATGAGATCATACCTATTATTAACCTGCATAAACGGTTTCATATAAAGAAACTAGCAGACACGGAAGAGGACGCTTTGCTGTCGGGATTCGTTATCCTTGACATTGATGGCATGAAGTTGGGAGTAATAATTGACCGCGTGTCGCGGGTTGTTACTATAGCGAAAGAACAGATACAGCCGCCTCCACAGATTGTCAGCGGCATTGGTTCTGAATACGTTCACGGGGTCGTACGACAGGAAAGTGGATACCTCATCATCCTCAGTATCCGCGATCTCTTTAATCCCAAAGAACTGCAGAAACTGTCAGAAATCCGTCGTTAGAAAGATGGTCTCGGTTTACGCGCCTACCATACGCCGCCGTGAAATGGACGCCGTTCTTACCGCCCTTGTCGAAGACAAAGTTGGCCCAGGCGAGCGTTCCGAATTTTTAATTCAGACAGCAAAAGAATGTCTCGGTTTTGACTCGTGTATAAGCCTGCGGAGTCCTGTTATGGCGCTTGCTTTAGCTCTCAAGTTACTCAACATAGAAGAAGGCAAGGGCGTAATAGTTTCCGCCTTGTCGCCCCTCTACTATTTACAAGTGATTCAAGACCTGCGCCTTACGCCTGTCGTTTGCGATGTAGGCGAAGGTCAGGCGTGTATCTCCAAAGAAACCGTCTTATCGGCGCTCGACGGCAAGGACGTCCGCGCCATTATCGTTCACCATACCTTGGGATTCGTACCTGAGACTACGGCGATAGCGGAAATCGGCGTTCCAATCATCGAGGACTGCTCTTTGAGTTGCGGGACTTTTGCGGATTCCACCGATACCGTAGAACGTGTTGCGCCGTTTCAAGGGACATTCGTTATTATGGGGCTTGAGGAACGGGATATGCTCACCGCGGGCGGCGGCGCTTTGCTTTTCGCGATCAACAGGCGGGACGGGCTTGTCCTAAAAAACGCAGGACGTTTGCCGCCAGAGTATGGACTGCCGGATATGAACGCGGCTATGGCGGTCGTCCAATTCCGCGACCTCGCCAAGAATCTCAAAAAACGCAAAGAAATCGCCCACGTTTATACACAGGCAAGCCTCCATACCAGACACAAGCGGTTTGTCGCCCGCGAAGACCTCGCTTACAACAACTATGCTTTTCCCCTCATCCTCGAAACAGGCATGAAAGACGTAAAAGCTTACACGCGAAAAAAGGGAATTGAAGTGGAGAATGCTTTTTCAGGGACGATTATCAGCGGCAACCACGCTGAACAATGTCCTGTAAGCGCGTCTCTGTTGCTCCGCGCCGTGCTTTTCCCACTCTACCCGCGACTCACAAGCGCGGACGTTGAAAAAACCGCGAAGATCATCGGAACACTGCCGTGAAGAAAATCCTCTTATTTGTCAATCCTCTCAAGGGCGCGGAACGAGCGCGGGAAATCACCCAGGAAATGGAAAGGCGAGGCGTTGAAACAAGCGTATTCGCTGGAGAAAAGATAGGCATCGTTGACGCGGCTGTTAGTCTTGGCGGAGACGGCACCGTGTTATTCGCCGCGCGCTCGGTGTCCCAGCTTAAAGTCCCGATATTTCCGGTGAATCTGGGAACCTTGGGATTCATCGCGGCAATTCCGCCGGAAGAATGGCGGGCTGTCTTTGACGACTTCTTAAACGGCAGAACCATATTTTCGCAACGGCTCATGCTTGACGTGAGGGTGCAAAGGGGGGTGGAGACTGTCTTTCAAAGTTTCTGCCTGAACGACGCTCTTATTTCCGCGTCCGTAGTCGCCAAGATGATACGGCTGAACGCGCGTGTGGGCGGCGTTTCCATAGGCTCCTATCGGTCGGACGGGCTGATAGTGGCGACGCCCACTGGTTCCACGGCTTATTCGGTTTCAGCCGGAGGTCCCATTCTTGACCCGGAAATGGAAGCTGTCGTCGTCAATCCGATATGTCCATTTACCTTGTCCAACCGTCCGATTGTCCTGCCGTCTGACGATGAGATTACGATTGAAGTGGAGTATGAACAACGAAGCGGCGTGTTCTTGACTATGGACGGGCAGACGACCGAGAGGCTGCAAGACGGCGACCGCATTGTTATTCGCCGCGCCAAGGAAAACGCCCTTCTTGCGTGTCAAAACGGCGTAAAATCCGCCTTTTACAACGCTCTGCGGACAAAATTGGCATGGAAATAGCAGTTAGCAGTTAGCAGTTAGTAAAGAGCAATGAGCAAAGGAAGACGGGGCGGCGGGTGTCAGACATCGGCTTACTACGAGGTGTCGGGTGGAGGTCTGACATCAAAGGCTTCGTGGGGGCGGTGTCAAGGCGCAAGCGGTGTCAAACATCGGGGTGTGTCGTCGGAGTGTCGGGACGCGGCGGCGATTGGGCGGTGTCTGTCACCGCAGGCGTAGCGGGTGCGAGCGTGGTGTCAGACATTAAAGGCTTCGCGCGAGCGGCTGGGAGTAAGTTTTGGGTTTCTAAAGGGGCGGTCAAATCCGCCCCTTTTTTCTGGCGGCTAGGGAAAAAAGCAAGGAGAAAAGCGAGGGGCGGGGTGTCAGACATCGAGGGCCTCGCACGGGGAGAAAGAGGAAAGATGAGCGGGCGAGGCGACGGTATTGGCGGCGGCGGGTGGGGTGCAGGCAGGGCGGATGTCTGACACCACGCCGAATAAGCCCGTCCCACTCACGGCGTAGCGATTCATCTTATAGGCGTAGCGATTCATCTTATAGGCGTAGCGATTCATCTTATCGGCGTAACGACTCATCTTGTTGGCGTAGCGATTCATCTTATCGGCACAATGATTCATCTTATTGGCGTAACGATTCATCTTGTTGGCGTAGCGATTCATCTTACAGGCGCAATGATTCATCTTATCGGCGTTGCGGCTGATCTTATAGGCATAGCGATTCATCTTATCGGCGTTGCGCCTGATCTTGTTGGCGTTACGGCTGATCTTGTTGGCGTTGCGACTGATCTTACAGGCGTTGCGATTCATCTTATCGGCGTTGCGCCTGATCTTATGGTGACTGACACCACCCCGTAGTAAGGCGGTGTCTGACACCGGCAACGGCGGGGCTTGCGGCGGTGTCTGACATAGCCGAGGACTTGGGGAAACGCTTTCAAACCAGAGGCAGAAAAGCCGCCAAACCCGCCGATTAAGGCGCACCGGGTACATACCGGAGAGTCCGTGTATGTACCCAATTTAATTATGTATTTAGGTAATTTAATTATGTCTGGAGCCAATTCAATTATGTCTGGAGCCAATT
>JAISCD010000021.1 GCA_031265825.1 Treponema sp.
AGTGAGCTAATCCATTCGGATTTCGCCACGAAGAATCCGCTGGAACTCGTATTTGAGGAAGACCAGCGCGGGAAGAAGGTGTATTTTGCGGCACGTTGGGAGACCGGCGCGATGAAGAAGGGGAAGTGGAGCGACATATTCAGCGCGATCATTCCCTAGGAGGTCGAGGCGGAGCCCGCCGAGCGCGGCTCCACTACCACAAGGAACTTGCCCGTATGGGCGGTTATTATAGGGTTATGCGCCATAAAACAATTTATGAAATCAAACGCATAACTTAAAACTTTGTTGCCAACAAAGTAAAGGAGAATAAAATGGCAAAGGAAAAGATTTTTTGGATAATGTTGGGAATGGCTTTAGTTTTCGGGACATTATTTGCGGGTTGCGCGGATAACGAAATATCCCAGCCGTCGGAATATGTTACCTTTAACGGTAAGATAACAGCCAAGGAAAGAGACGGTACTTCTATAACCGGGGAAGTTAGGGTTACTTTACGGTGTACTTATCCCAACGATGAGGGACACGAAAACGACGAGGAAAAAACAGTAATCGCAAGATTAGACGGTAACGGCAAAGCTGCTTGGGAAATCACCGGCAAGCGGGCTGATTTCAAGAAGTACGATTACTTCGGCGTCATATTTGGCGAGAGCGTAAGGTGTGGCGAGCTTGGCAACTATCGGTTATCTGACAGTGTAGAAAACTACGACTGCGGGGATATGCTTTTTTCTCCTATTTCTGGAATCATAAAAGAAGGAGGGAATCCTGTCTCTCGTAGAACATTGTATGTGCTCGAAGAACCATTTAAAACAGTAAGTGATGTTTGGAAGGATAACCCGGATAAAGCGGTGATGAGTACCTGGATGGGTGAACAGGAGGAAGGACAATTTTTCGCGCATACTCAAATACCTCTATCAAGAGGAACTCCCAGCCATGTGTATTTTGCAGTTTTCCAATGGGGAGGTAATCCAGACCATGCTATAACGACCGCGAGAATTTCTTCTAAAATAGAAATAAACCAAGATGGTTCGACTCCTGAACAGGACGTCAATAGCTGGACAGAGCTTCCATTCGACTGATCTTTGATGGATGTATATAGCAATGAGCAGAGAGCAGTTAGCAGTTAGTAGTTAGCAGTTAGCAGTTAGCAGTTAGCAGTTAGCAAAGAGCAGAGAGTAATGAGCAATGAGCAAAGCCGAGATGTGCGGCGGTGTCAGACATCGCGGAGGAACCACGCTTGCAAGCAAGCGTGGTTCCGTCCTGTCGGGGTCAGCGGCGCACCCTTTCGGACAACACCCGTATGAAGTATTTAAACAGGCTGTGCCTACCCGAAGGGTGCAACGCGGAGGTTCCGCTTGTTTACAAGCGTAACCGTCAAGACGGGGTCAGCGGTACTACCTTTCGGACAACACCCCGTGTGAAGTCGTTAAACACCCGAAGGGTGTGTTAGGCAAGGGCGTATTTTTTGAAAGCGGCGGCAAGACCGCCTCTGGCTACGTGACCGGTTACGTCATCTGCGGACTGCTTCAGCGCTTCGTCCCCGTTGCCCATAGCGATACCAATGCCAGCGTGTGCAAGCAGAGGACGGTCGTTGTCGCTGTCGCCAAAGGCGATAGTGTCTTCAAGACGCATCCCATGAAACCGCGCCACGAGTTCCAGAGCCGTTCCCTTGTTCACCCCAGCAGACGTTATCTCGCCGCCCCCCTTGATCGGAAGAGGAATTGAAAACCGAAATAAATCACATTCCTCGCGAAATTCCCGTTCCACATCCTCGAAACACAGACGTTCCGATTCCCGGAACACCAACTTGTACACCTTTTCCCGATCAAATCCCGCTGATAACGGCGCGATACTGTTTTGCAACCTACGGAGAAACAGCCGGGAAATAATACCCCTGGGCGTCCATTTGAATGTGCCGGAGGAAAGAGGGAAAAAATAACGAGGATTGGCGGCGATTTTTCCGGGGTTTTCAAGCAGATACGGCGCGTCTCTCTCGTCCATGTATGCGATCAAGCGATCAAGCAGAGACGGCGGCAGAAACGCGCTGAAAATAAGCTCGCCCCCGGTTTCAATACGCGCGCCTGCGGAACTGATAATCCCGTCGAACCCCATTGCTGGAATAGACGGAGGAATCTGTTCCCTCGTCCTGCCTGTAGCGATATAGAGAAGATGCCCGTTTTCCCGCGCTCGGCGACACACCCGGCGGGCGGATTGGGGAATATGATTAAAACTAGACGTCAGCGTGCCGTCTATGTCAAGGAAAATTAATTTGCGATTTTCATGAGTCATTTTGACATAGTAAACTTGATAGAAATTTCTGTCAAGCGCCTTCGTCTGTCCAGGACGACCAACCCCATTCCCGCAGAATATCTTCCGATGAAGAGACCGCTCTAACGCCATCTTCGACAAGCTTAACGCAACCCATTCCACACGGCGAGTCAAGACTTGTTGGCTTATGCCTTATGTAATCGTTCCTTCTTCAGTCTCGGTCTTATTCACAAAGTCCATATTGTAACGCACAGCGCCGTGCTCTTTAATTACCGTGGCTCTTGTAATGCGAATTGCTAAAATACAGCAATTCACATCTTTTTCATTATTCGCGAGGTCGTACCATTCAGCAAAAGCTGTACGAAGTTTAGTCCTTAATTCGCCGTTTTTCGGGTCTAATACCCAGCCGATATTTTCACCTATTCCGTTTCCGGAGAACCATTCGGAGCAAACTGTAAATGAAACCTCTTGATTTTGAGCTATCTGCCGCATTTTGGTTGATTTTGCCCAAGTAGTAACATAAAACACGCCGTCTTCATAATAAGCGTCCACATCACGGACATAAGGACGGGGTTTTCCGTCAGCGTTTGGTTCCATTGCAATAGTTGCAAGAGAGATGACATTATCCTTACCGTTGCCGCATCTTTCTTCAATTAATTTTAACCCATCTTCATATCTGCTCATTTGTAATTCCTCCATGAATATTATTTTACCTTTTGCGCCTAACAGATCCTGCGCCTTTCAGCCTTCGCCTGTCGAGGACGACCAGCCCCATTCCCACAGAATATCTTCCGCTGAGGAGACGGCTTTAACGCCATCTTCGACGAGCTTAACGCAACCCATTCCACACGGCGAGTCAAGACTTGACCGCGCTACGAAGAGGTCGCGGTTTTGTTCCATAGCGAAACGCGCGGTGATGAGTGCGCCGGACTTTTCAGGCGCTTCAATGATCAGCACACCCCGCGCAAGCCCGGAGATGAGCCTATTCCGCGCTGGAAACTGCCATGCGTTAGGCTTGGTTTCAGGAGGGTATTCGCTCAAGATTCCGCCCCCGGTCTGAAGGATACGTTGCGCCAGAATTCGATTCGTCTTGGGGTATACCTCGTCAGGGCTTGAGCCGAGAACGGCAAAGGTTGCACCGCCGCCCTCGACACAGCCTTTGTGGGCGATAGCGTCTATGCCCAGAGCCAGCCCGGACACAACAGGAAAGCCTAGTCCGCCAAATTCGCGGGCAAGGTTGAACGCGGTGGAAACACCCGCGCCTGTGGGCTTTCGAGTCCCCACGATAGCGACATGGGGAAGGGTCGGATCAGAGAGTTTACCGCGATAAAATAATACCGGCGGCGGGGCGAATATTTCAAGAAGCTGGGGTGGATACTCCGGTTCAAGGCAAGAAACAAAGGATACGCCGCGTTTCTTTGCAAGCAAAGCGTCATGTTCAGCCTGTTCTTGTAATCGGGCTATGTTCCAGGGTTTAGAAGAAGGGCGTCCGATAAGAAACTCAACCTCCAAGAAACCGGCCGAGAAGAATTCAGACGGATTATCCGCAAAACGCTTGCATAAGCGAACTTTTTCATGCGGTTTCAAGCCGGGCAGACGCGCTATCGTTAAAGCTAAAATCCTTTGGCTTTCATTCATGGACTCGCGCTCTCTTCCCATTCTGCTTTTGCTTCCATGACCAATCTTTCCACGTCAACCCACGAGTCGGCGCGTAGACCGGGCAGAGACAGGTTTGTTGAATTGGTGAAAACGATAGTCTTGCAATTCTGTTTTCGGAGGTTGACAATGTTTTCCGGCGCGTCGTCAACGTAGATGTGAGCGCCTACAGCGCCCTTATCCTTCATAAAACAGATGTCCCAATACGGAATATCCCAGAAGTCTAGCCAATCGACCGTTTGAATGACCGATTCCTTGTGGATGTACTTGAGGTAGAGCCGATGGGTTATTATGCGGATTCTCACGCCTTGGGAAGAGAGTTTACGAAGCACGACCGGCGCGTCCTGCATGGGACGCATATCGCGGAACAGATGTCTCTGGGTTACCGCGAAGCGGTGAAGGCGCTCATAGCCTCCGTATTCCGCGATGCCCCACTCTTCCAGCTCGTAGCTTACGTTTACCGTCAGTTCCGACTCTTGTTTGTTGAGCCATTCCGCCGCGATTTTCCGTATAGACGCATAAAAGTCTCCCACGACTCCATCAAGGTCAACGCCTAAAATAAAACAGCTCTCGTCCAAAATAACCTCCTCTTTTATTCCACACCCTTCGGGTGTCCGACACTTTTATACACATGCATGAAACCTTTATACGTGTGTATAAGACTTTTATACGCTTGTATAAGACTTTCATACGCGTGTATAAGACTTTTATACGCGTGTATAAGACTTTTATACGCGTGTATAAGACTTTTATACGCGTGTATAAGACTTTCATACGTGTGTATAAGACTTTCATACGCGTGTATAAGACTTTTATACGCGTGTATAAGACTTTCATACGTGTGTATAAGACTTTCATACGCGTGTATAAGACTTTTATACGCGTGTATAACACTTTTATACGCGTGTATAAAACTTTTATACGCTTGTATAAGACTTTCATACGCGTGTATAAAACTTTCATACATGGGTATAAAACTTTTATACGCTTGTATAAAACCTCCACAAGCGCTTATGAAACCTTGACAAGCGTGTATGACACCTCCATAAGCGCTTATGACACCTCCACAAGCGCTTATCACACTTCCATAAGCGCTTATCACACTTCCATAAGCGCTTATCACACTTCCACAAGCGCTTATCACACTTCCACAAGCGCTTATCACACTTCCATAAGCGCTTATCACACTTCCACAAGCGCTTATCACACTTCCACAAGCGCTTATGAAACCACCCTTCAGGTGCTGTGCTTGCGGTGTCAGACACCGAGTAGGTTCCGCTTGCTTGCAAGCGTGGTTCCGTCCTGTCGGGGGACAGCGGGTCCCCCTTTCTAACAACGCCCGTTGTGAAGTCGTCTAACACCCTTCGGGTGGTGGCGGACACCGAGTAGGTTCCGCTTGTTTACAAGCGTAACCGTCAAGACGGGGTCAGCGGTACTACCTTTCGGACAACGCCCCGTATGAAGTCGTTAAACACCCGAAGGGTGTCGGACAACATCCCGTGTGAAGTCGTTAAACACCCGAAGGGTGCATAGCCCGCAGACATGAGACGTACATATCTGCGCCCGGGAGCAATTCTGGACTGCCAATGCCTACGACCTTCATGCCGCCGGCTTTCGCCGCTTGGATACCCGC
Organism: Treponema sp.; assembly: GCA_031265825.1. Classification (GTDB taxonomy): domain Bacteria; phylum Spirochaetota; class Spirochaetia; order Treponematales; family Breznakiellaceae; genus JAIRKH01. Next base: position 5,552 of record JAISCD010000021.1, read on the forward strand.
GAGGGAGTCTTCAAATACCGTACAGACGGACGGAGACAGAGATAGCGCGGATGCGGCTTTGAGAAAGACTTCGGGGTCAGGCTTTGCCGCGGAAACCGCGTTGCCGTCTATAACAGCATCAAAAAGCCCGCCAATACCAAGCTTCTCTAAAATAAACCCCGCATTCTTACTCGCTGAACCGAGCGCAATACGGACACCCTGTTTTTTCAAATAGTTTAAATACTCCAACGCGCCCGGCAACATATCACTTTGTTTCAATGTCCCAAGATACTCCATATACCAAGCGTTTTTCTTGGAAGCCGCGACTTCCTTTTCCTCGTCATTCATCGCGCAACGCCCCACATCCAAGAGAATGTCGAGAGAACGCATACGACTTACGCCCTTGAGCCTTTCGTTATCCGCTTGGGTGAAGTCAAAACCCAATTCCGCGGCAAGCCGTTTCCACGCGAGAAAGTGGTACTTGGCGGTATCCACAATCACGCCGTCTAAATCAAAGATTGCGCCTTGCATATTAAACATTCTGTCCCCTTACTTTCTCGTCCCACCGATCTCGCGTAACGGTTACTTCGTGGAGACCGTCTGGTAATAAGACGCGGAACATAACTTCTTGCCAATGAGACGGCAGGCGGGGCGTTACCTGAATCTTGTTGTTCTTGAGCGAGAAGCCGCAGAAGCCGTGAATGGCTGTCAGCCATGCGCCGCCGTTTGCCGCCGGGTGCGTGCCGCCTATGTAGACGAGCCCGGCAAAATGCTTGCCTTTACCAGCAATGTCCATTTCCGCGTTCTTGATGAAGAAGGGATACGCCCAATCGCTCCCGCCGGTTTCGCAGGCAAGCAAGGCATACATACACGCGGAAAGACTTGAGCCGTGTTCAGTACGGGGTTCATAGAAGGCGAGGTTGGCTTTTTTCACGAAAGTGGAATACTCATCGCCAAAAAGCGCCAACATCGTTACCACATCGGCTTGTTTTATGATGCGAGTCGTAGACGCGACCCCGTTTCCGCCACCCCAATATTCCTTAGGGTCTTTTAAGCGGGAACGTACCACGTCAAGAGAGCAATCTTCCAGCCGAAAATAGCCGTCAAACTGCTCAATAACGCCCTGTTCGTTGGGTTGCGGCACGTAAAAACACGGCATAACGGCTTGCATGAAAGCAAAGTCCTCAGAGAAGTTGAGTTTTGCCATCAATGCTTCTATAAAGATCGCATCTTTTTCTTTCAGAAGGCTGATAGTTGTTAAGGCGGTCTCAAAAACCATAAGGATCATTCGGTTGGTGAAAGCGTTGTTGTTTACCCTTTCGTGGTATTCGTCGGGACCAACCACGTCGAGCGCCTCGTAACGCTTACGCTCTGGGGAATAGTAGATGGAGGATAAGTAGAAACGCGCGACTTCAAGGATGAGTTCTAATCCGCCCTCTTTGAGTATGGAGAAATCGCCGGTCGCGTCAACGTACCGTTTGACCGCAAGCACAATGTCCGCGCTTATGTGAACCTGTTTGTCGCGGAAGTAGGTTCTGACCGGTCTACCGGTGAACACGTCTGTTACATTGAAATCGGTACACGCGTCGTCTCCTGTCTCTTGGCTCTCCCAGGCAAAGAATGCGCCCCGAAGCCCGTATTCCACAGCTTTGCGCCGCGCTCCGGGCAGAGTCTCAATGCGGTATCTGATGAATTGCGCGACAAGTTCTGGCTCAGTCGCCAAGAAATAAGGCGCCATGAACATCTCCGTGTCCCAAAAGACCGCGCCTTTGTACGTCTGACCTGACAAACCACGCGCGGGAATGGAGAAGTTCCCGCAACGCCTTTTATGGCGCGGCGCAATGATATGCAGATGGTATAAACTGTAGCGCAACGCCCTCTGCGCATAGTCGTCGCCTTTAATCACAACGTCTCCTATCCGCCAAATCTCGTCCCATTTCGCCTTATGCTCGGCAAGTAAGCAATCCCACCCCGCTTTTTTCGCGCGCAAGACGGACTTTTCCACATTCTCAAGCGGGTCGTCCGCGTCCAAGCCTGTCCAAATCGTGCCGAAGACGAACAGTTCCACAGGATTTGAGCCGTCCAAATCGAGAAGGTATGAGGAGCGATTCTCTTCTATTATAGAAGACAGCGAGCCGCCTTCTATTCCATTGGCTAGAGCGATAGGAATCTTTTTCTCAAGCGTTTCGCATATAAGCGTGCGTGTCTGTCCTTTTACCTCAAACCGAAAATCCCCCAAATGGGGTCCGTTGAGATCGCAGACGTCAGTATTGATGTGGATTTCTACCCGTGGGGATACGGGGGCGTCCGCGGAGACTGTATACTTCATGCAGAGGAGGTGAATATCGTCCATAGAGGCGAACCGCTCGGTTGAAACCGTAAGATGAGCGTCTTTTGTGTTCCATGTTGTTTTCCGAGAATACACTCCGTAGCGGAAATTGAGGCTTTGGGTGTGAGTGGAGAGGTTTTCGCCTGCCAATGTGAAGGGAATGCCGTCAAGGGACAGAACCGTGAAAAGCGGGTCGGGCGCGTTCACCGGTTCCCGCCACCTATCTCCGTGTTTGTCGTAGACTCCGCCCAAGATGATCGCGGGCATACAAGGAGGGTCCGCCTCTTCAACCGTGCCGCGCTTTGCCATATACCCGTTGCCAATGAGGAGGCGGTTGCCGTTTTCCAACACGGCTTGCCCGTCATCGTCAATTATTGTCCAATCGTATAACGTATACATGCTCTGATTCTAAATGACGAGCTTGTTCTTGTCAAGCAGGTAGCAGGTAGCAGGTAGCAAAGGAAGACGGGGACTAACCGCGTAATGGCAGACTTCGCACGTGAGGCGAGGCACAAGCGATGTCTGACACCACATAATAAAGAGCAGAGAGCAGTTAGCAAAGGAAGACTAGCGGTAGTCTTCGCACGCGCGGCGGGGCGCAAGCGATGCCTGACACCGCTCCCGCACGTCTGACACCGAACCGTGAGCCACCCCGACACCACCACACACGCCGTACCCCGATGCCTGACACCGTCACCCCCAACGCGCGTCTGATACCGAAGCCCGCCCATGCCTAACACCCGACGTCCCCACCGCCGTCTGTCCATTTAGCAAAAATATTTCGTATAAAAGCCCTTGACAAATCTTATTTTTTGAGTAAATATATTCTCATGCAGAAACAACAAATCAGAATAAAAACCTCGCAAACTGTGGCAAGCCGCGTATATAAACGTTTGCTGGATGCGCGAGGTGCCCCCCCCCCCGAGTCATATTTTATATAACCAGTACACTACAAATCCGCAAACAGTCGGGTGGTCTCATTTCAGGCAAAATAGCCGTTGCGCCTCCTCAATACAGGAGCGATTTTTTATCTCTCAAAGGAGGTCATTATGGCAATCATTGATGACGTAAATGAGACACTCCACCATATCTACGTGAAACTCTACCCGAATTATCTCCCCCATATCAAAGGTGCGTATATCGCGCGCACGGATAACGAGGCGTCTCTTTCTATAGAACAAGTCTGCGCCGCGCTCAAGAACCGCGGCGGCTTCACCGGTAGTTATAAAGACCTTGTCGAATCTGTCCGACAATTCTTCGGCGAAGCTGCCTATCAACTCTGCGATGGCTTCGCGGTGAACACGGGCTACTTCTCCATCCACCCCAACGTAGGCGGGACGTTTGATAAGATCAACGAAGGACACGATACACACAAACATCCTGTAACGTTCCGTTTCCGCACACACGCGCCGTTACGCGCGCTCGCAGAACACATTATAGTAGAAATTGAGGGTTTGGCGAATGTCGCGGGCTACATTGACGAGGTTGAGGACATAGTTACAGGCGCGGTGAATGAGACGCTTACGCCGGGAGAACAGTTCAGTATAGCAGGGCATAAGCTGAAGATAGTCGGAGACGACCCCGAAGTTGGGGTTTATTTTGTATCGGCGGACGGCGCGGGGTTGAGCGTCAAGGCGGGCAAGCGGCTTGCGGAGAACACGGCGACGAAACTGATAGGGATTATACCCGCGCTGGCTGTAGGGACGTGGAAAGTGGAGATAAAGACCCAGTATGCGGGGTCAGGCGACACGATCTTGAAGGCGCCGCGAGTGATAGAGAGCGCGTTTACGTTGACCGTGCAGGAAGCGGCTTCTTGATACAGGCTATATCAAGGATCAGATATAGGCTATATCCGACTTAAGATATAGCCTATATCCGACTCAAGATATAGGCTATATCCGACATCAGATACAGTCTATATCGGGCTTAAGATATAGGCTATATCTTGCCCGTGATACAGACGGAAACGGTGGTATGTTCCGGCGGTGCGCCGTCGAGGATATAGCGGCTGTGGTACGCGCAGGATTGCGTACGAAGCGGAAGGTGTTCCGTGAACGCAACCGTTGGTTGTGGGAACCGCCGCTGAAGAACAAGAGCGTATACGGCAAGAGTCGTATACAGTAGTTATGCGCAAAAAATCTGAACTGATTCGGTTCAACGCATAACGAAAACTTTGTTGCCAAAGTAAAGGAGAAAACAATGGCAAAAGTTAATGTTATAAAAATGTTTCCCGTCGTGGCGTTTTGCGCCGCGCTGCTTGCCGGTTGCGCAACAACGGCAAGGACAGCGGACATAATCTCGTATGATTCCTCGTCGCTGTCAAATGTAACCAGGGTTACCGACAACCACTTCCGGAAAGACTCTGTCCGTGTTTCCCCCGATGGATCGAAAATACTGTACTGCGAAGCGAATGTTACGAACGTTGACGCCTCTGTTTCGTTTGACCAGTTTTCAGTCATGTTGCTCAGAGACGCGAGCCTGTCGTCAAAAACGCCGGTTGTAACAGACCCGTCATTCGGACCCGTCTGGTACGATGACAACGCCGGGTTTATCTATGTCGTGTACGAAGGCGGATCGAGCAAGCTCGTAAAATCGAATATCACCGGAGGCGGAAAAACATACGTCACCCGAAACTCCATAGGAGACAACGACAGCCGTCCGAGCATAAAGGGGCGTGATATTTTGTGCGAGACCGGAATTAACGGCGTGAGGCATCTGGTGCGCCTAAAGGACGACGGTTCGGAAGTTACCATACTGGGAGAAGGCAACTCACCAAGCTGGCATCCAACGGAAAACAAGTTTGTGTTTATCAAAGACGGTAGCGTGTGCGAAATGAATTTGGAAAACAACCAGATGACGCAGATATATTCGGCGGCTACGGACAAAAACCGGAACATAATAGAATCCTGCTCCCAGCCAAGCTATTCGCGGGACGGCAAGTATATCCTGTTTGCGAAAGGCGCGAACACTTTTATCACCGCCACGACAAAAACGTCTAATTTACTTCAAACCATGTTTACGAAAAGCAGGGTGGAAACACAGCGGCAACATTTGTTTTTGATGAACGAGAACGGAACCGGGCTGACCCAGCTTACGAGTGGAAACGTGGATGTATTCTCGCCTTCATGGGGAGTAGGCAATGAGATATTTTTTATCGCCAATGTCCAGAACGCCACGGAAATATGGAAAGCGCAGCTGTCGATGATAAATTAATAGTCGGTGTCAGACACCGAAGCGTCAAAAATGTCTGACACCCACCGTCCATGCTTTAAGCAAAGGGTAACTAGCGAAAGAAAGCATGCCGTATTTGTACGGCGTGCTTTCTCTTTGTAGAACGGCGGTGTCAGAGGCGGCGGTGTCAGACGTACAAGTTTTGGGGGATGGCGGAAGACCGCGCCCTTTATGCAACCCGCTGTGCGGGCGGGGAACCGTAGACAGGGGGGCGCACCACAAGGGCGCCTGTGTGCCGACCTCCGTTGTGGAAAACCGCGCCCGCCCTCCTATGAAAGTGAATAGTTAGCAGTTTGCAGTTAGCAGTTTGTAATGAATAATGACGAGACGTGCGGCGGCGCACCCTTCGGGTGTTCTAAAGCATCCTGTTCTGTGCGTACAACGAGAAGGTTCCGCTTGTTTACAAGCGTAACCGTCAGGTCGGGGACAGCGGCGCCCCCTTTCGTACAATAACCCGTGTGAAGTCATCCAACACCCGAAGGGTGCTTTCGGACAATAACCATTGTGAAGTATTTAAACACCTGAAAGGTGTGTTGAATATATCATTTCAAATATGGTATAATAAGAAAAGGAAAGCAATAAAAATGGAAGTCGTTCACACACCGGTATTGATTGAAGAAACGCTTGCGCTTCTTGGACCGCGTAAAAATGACGAGTTTATGGCGGACGGGACAATAGGAGAGGGAGGGCATAGCGAAGCCTTTCTTCGCGGTTTCCCGACTATCCATGTCGTAGGAATAGACGCGGACAGGACGATCTTGGAGACCGCAAAAGAACGCCTAGCCGAATTCGGAAGTAGAATCGAATTTCACGCGGGATGGTCCCACGTTTTTTTTGCGGGTGCGCCCAATACATTTGATACCATTCTGATCGATTCCGGAATAAGCGTCTTTCATTACGCAAAGTCCGGACGGGGGTTCAGCTTTTCCAAAGACGAACCACTCGATATGCGGCTTGACACAGGACAAGGAAAAAGCGCGGCTGATCTTGTTGCTGGACTTTCCGAAAAGGATTTAGCGAATCTGTTGTTCAACAATGCGGAAGAACGCTATTCGCGGCGTATTGCCCGCGCCGTTGTGTCAGCGCGAGGACACGGAAGAATCGAGAGTGCAGGCGCTCTGGCGGATATAATAGAACGCGCCGTGCCGCCTGCTTACCGACACGCCCGTCTGCACCCCGCGACAAAGACCTTTCAGGCTCTCCGCATGGCGGTTAATAGCGAACTTATCTATCTTCCAACCTTGCTGGAAAACGCGATGAATGCGTTGAAAGCCAGCGGAAGACTCGGATTCATCAGTTTTGAATCGCTTACAGACAGAATGGTGAAGCTTTTTTTCAGGGAACAGTACAAGGAAGGAAGGGTTACAATGACGACTAAAAGCGCGGTCTGCGCCTCTGTTGAAGAGATAAGACAAAATCCTTCATCACGAAGCGCTCGGTTACGGATTATAGAAAAGAAGGGCGAAAAGGAGAATATATGAAAAGGTGGCATATTTTCTTGACATATTTTTTTGTCATTACGATATTGATTCTTATTGGACTAACGGCTCGTCAATCCAATCGTTTCACAGCTTTAGAGGAACGGGTAAAAAGTGTCGAAACACAACAGTGGGAATGGATAGAGGAAAACAAGCGGCTTATTGCGGTTATAGCGAAATACTCTTCGGCTGTGGAAATAGAGAAACGAGCTATTGAACAGGGACTAGTAAAGATTCCGCCGGAAAATGTCCTACAAATCTATATAAAAGACTGACATCTAGTTCTGAGATTTTTTCAAGTCGCTGTAATTCGTCATACATTCAGGTTTGTTAAACATGGAGGAAACATTTGCCGCTTTTTTCAACATATCTGCTTGACAAATTTTTCTCTATATGATACATTGTATAAGTTATTAAGCCATCTTAGCTCAGCTGGTAGAGCACTTGACTTGTAATCATGAGGTCTCCGGTTCGATTCCGGGAGATGGCTCATTGTATAAGAAATGGCAAAAGGGGAGTTTCCCGAGCGGTCAAAGGGGGCAGACTGTAAATCTGTTGGCTCAGCCTTCGTAGGTTCGAATCCTTCACTCCCCATTATTTTCAAATTTCATTTCCTGAGATATTCAAATGAAAAAGTTAGCATAGTATGTATTATGTATCAAAAGATAGCGCGGCGGCAGAAACCTTGTGGTTAACCGCTGACGATGGAGTAAAACTCTTTGTCAGACGCTGGATTCCTCAAAATTCTCGCGCTGTTTTGAATATCGTTCATGGCATGGCAGAACATTCGGAACGTTATGAGCAAGTTGCGCTTTGTTTGTGCGAGGCAGGCATAGAAGTTTGGTCTGCCGATATGCGGGGACATGGGAAAACCGCGGACCTTGCTTTAAATCCTCCGGGAAAAGGCGGACTCCTCGGACATTGCGCGGATAATGACGGATCAGCAATTGTTACGGCTGACATTGAATTTATCAATAATACTATCATAAAAACTTGTCCCAATATTCCTTTGTTCCTACTCGGTCATTCGTGGGGTTCCTTCCTTGTCCAAAATTACATTGAAACTTATTCTCAAAATGTCCTTGCGGGTTGTATTTTGTCCGGGACAAGAGGACCTGATGGACTCAAAATTGCGGTAAGCGAGCCGATTATGCGGCTGATTGCGGCGTTCAAGGGATGCAGAAACCCTTCAGCGCTCGCCTACGTCTTCGCAGACGGTCCCTTTAGTAAACCGTTTCGTCCAAACAGGACGCCTTTCGATTGGCTTTCACGCGATGAGAAAGAAGTTGACGCCTATTTTAACGACCCTTTGAGTGGAAAACGTTGCTCTTCAGGCTTCTACCGCGATCTCACCGCTCTCTTAAACCGTATACACAAGCCGTCCCTTATGAGTAAGATTCGCTCTAATCTTCCAATCTATGTATTCGCCGGTAGTTCCGACCCGGTAGGCGATATGGGAGAAAGCCCCACTAAACTTGTAAACGCTTACCATAAAATGGCTATCAGCGACCTTGAGTTTGTGCTTTACCCTGACGCGCGGCACGAAACCTTCAACGAAACTAACCGCGAAGAGGTTATCGGTAATCTAGTTGATTGGATACTAAAGCATTGCGGGGTGAAAGAATTGACAGTGAACAGCTAAAGGACAATGTAAAATTCACAAACAATATACTATTCGCTATTCGTATTTAACTATTCTCTATATCAAAAGAAGGGTTATCTGTGCGCTTTCGTTATTCTATAGAAAAGACAAAAAAAAATAAGAAGACCGTGAAGAAAGCGGTTGTTTATACTCAAGATGAGCACGGCGTAGACCGTGTTGATGTTGATAATGATGCAGTGCGTATTGTGGAGAAGTTATCTTCAGCCGGTTATGAGACCTATATCGTAGGCGGGGCAGTCCGCGATCTCATCCTCGGTAAGAAGCCAAAAGACTTTGATATAGTGAGTGCGGCAAGTCCCAACCAAATCAAGAAGTTGTTCCGTAATGCCCGTGTTATCGGAAATAGATTCCGGCTTGTCCACGTGTCAGTGGTTGAAAAAGTATTTGAAGTCGCCACATTTCGTTCCATGAAAGAAGGTCCCACGGGGAACACTTTCGGTACCATAGAAGAAGACGTTTTGCGCCGCGACTTCTCTATAAACGCATTATTCTATGATCCATGTAAACAGCTCGTGGTGGATTACGTAGGGGGCATGGACGACATCAGAAAAAAACAGATTCGTCCTCTCATTTCACTCAAAACTATATTCGTCGACGACCCAGTACGTATGATTCGAGCAGTGAAATATGCGACGACAACAGAGTTCACTCTGCTTACCAAGCTGAGTCTAAAAATCCGCCAACAGTCTAAATTGCTGGCGGATATTTCAAATTCGCGGCTTACCGAAGAGATTTTTAAGATTATCCGTTCTTCAAGTGCGGGAAAAATTGTCGAAAATCTCGAAGAATTCGGCTTATACCAATACCTTCAGCCCAATGCTTCAAAACTACTTAATGAAAATCTGGAATTCCGTAAAAAATACTTCCAAACTCTTGCGGCTTTAAACCAAACAAACACAGCTCTGGGAGAAAATCTTGCTGGTCTTATCAAAGATTTCCTTGAACTCGTCATTGATTGGGATGGAGAACCTATAGAAACCTACAAACAAGCTTTTTCTCAAGCGCGACATTTTATCCTACCGATGAACCCACCTCGCTTTGAGCTGGAGAAGGCTATTAAGATCATCTTCAAAGCGCATGGCGTCATCGTCAAACGGGTGATGTTCACGGGCAAAGAAGACAAGCGCGTCGCTACTTCAAATAGACAAGCGGATTAATAGATTTTCCATTTTTGTAGACCCCGAAATGAAGGTGCGGACCGGTAACATAGCCGGTTGCGCCGACCTCGCCGACCTTGGCGCCTTGGTACACGTAGTCTCCATCTTTCACAGCGAAGGCGTTCATGTGTGCATAGAGGGTTTGGAGTCCATTAGGGTGTGAGATAATGACATATTTACCATAAACGGGGTCAATACTTGCGGCGACCACACGTCCGTCCATAGAGGCTTTGATAGGTTCGCCGATGTTTGCCGAAAGGTCTATGCCTTCATGTACACGCCGCCCCTTCCCTGTTACTGGGTCAGTACGCCAGCCGTAAGGGGAAGTTATGCGACGATTCTTGATAGGCCAGATGAAATAATCGCCCAACGCCATTCTGAATGCTTCACGACTCATGCGCGCGCCGGGTATAAAAAGCACCTGACCCGGGGCGATGTCATCCTTATCTTGAACGTTGTTAGCGTCCACAATGGCGAAAAGCGGCGCGTTCATCGCCGCGGCTATACTATCATAAGTATCGCCACTCTTCACCGTATAGGGGATGCCGTCCATATTGGGAATCTTTATGACTTTGCCCACAGGCAGAAGGTTTGCCTGGGACAGGTTGTTGAGCGCTATGACGGCGTCCATTGAGACGCCGTTCTGGGAGGCGATTTTTGATACGCTATCGCCGCTTTGGACTGTATAAGGAGTGAAGGAAAAGGTTTCCGTCACCTGCAAGAGAAAATCTTTGCTTACCAAGGGTCGTTCTGTCAGACCTGCGTAATCCGCCATGAAGCTGTCGAGGCTATCATCTGGAGCCGGTTTAATATCGACTACGCTTGACTCTACTGTTATCTGCCACGTTAGCGTGGCTACTGAAAAAACCATCACAACCGCTATGAGAATTATATAAAACGTGGGGATTCGGAGGGGCGGTTTCGCCGTCTGTTTTTCGGCCCGCCCTTGCGGTACGGTTAGCCGCGGCTGATACGTATAACTTTTACGCAAAAGTTGATTCGACTGGCGATGAAGAACGAGTGGTTTATAACCATTCTGATGCTGAACAACTACATTGGTGGTTGGCTCTATCCGTCGCGTACTAAAAATCACCTGCTTTGTTCCGTCTCCGCTTACGAACGGGGAAGAATACTTACGCCCATTCACAGTTTGATCCGAAAGTATTGTGTCTATCATTTTTATTTTATCGGCGTTTTTTCGTGAAATATTAAGACGGCGGTTCTGAAAGTCTGATAATATAAGCCAAAAGAGCAAAGAGCAGATAGTAAAGTGTCATGGCGGCGGTGTCAGTCATCGGGCTTGCGCCCGCCTCATGTGCGAAGGATGCCGCTGGTCTTCCTTTGCTCATTGCTCTTTACTAACTGCTAACTATTATTTGCTCTCTCCTCTCTACTAACTACTAACTGCTCACTACTCACTACTCACTACTCACTACTCACTAGTAGAAGGGGGGCGCGTCTTTCCCTAAACGGAGGTAGGCTCACCGATACCCTTGTGGTGCGCCCCCCTGTCTCCAGACCCCTTCGGGGTCTTCCGCCACACCCCCAACCCACGTCTGACACCACGTCTCTGACACCGCGCCGCTGACACCTGCGCGTCTGACACCGCGTCTCTGACACCGCACGTCTGACACCACGTCTCTGACATCGCGCGTCTGACACTACGTCTCTGACACCCGTTGCCTGCGGCGTCAGCCATCGCTTCCAAACCTCGCTCGTTGCCTGCGGCGTCAGCCATCGCTTCCGAACCCCGCCCGTTACTTGCGGTGTCAGCCATTGCTTCCAAACCCCGCCCGTTGCTTGCGGTGTCAGCCGCCGCCCCGAAACCCCGCCCGTTGTTTGCGGTGTCAGCCATCGCTCCGAAACCCCGCCCGTTGTTTGCGGTGTCAGCCATCGCCCCGAAACCCCGCCCGTTGCCTGCGGTGTCTGCCGCCGCCCCGAAACCCCGCCCGTTGCCTGCGGTGTCTGCCGCCGCCCCGAAACCCCGCCCGTTGCCTGCGGTGTCAGCCACCACTCCGAAACCCCGCCCGTTGCCTGTGGTGTCAGCCACCACGCCGAAACCCCGCCCGTTGCCTGCGGTGTCAGCCATCACTCCGAAACCCCGCCCCGTTGCTTGCGGTGTCAGCCACCACTCCGAAACCCCGCCCGTT
>JAISCD010000034.1 GCA_031265825.1 Treponema sp.
CTATTTAGGAAGGAGGTTGTGCAGTGGTAAATTCCGAGGGGTCGGTTTCTCTTGCGGTATTTGACAGAATGGCGTTGTACGCGCGAAAGTTGTACGATATGAAAGCCGAGGGATACGCGGCGGTATCGTCTGTCGCCTTGGCGGACGCTCTTTCGCTTAATCCGTCTTTGGTGAAAAAAGATATTTCGTTTGCAATCGTGAAAGGAGGTAAGCCTAAAGTCGGCTACAACATTGACGAGCTTATCGAAGATATTGAAAACTTTCTGGGATACAACAATACAAAAGACGCTGTGCTGGTAGGCGTGGGAAAATTGGGGCAGGCTTTGATGGGGTATCAGGGCTTTGAGAAGTACGGATTGAATATTATTGCGGGCTTTGACGTTGATGAGAACATTGTATTGCAGGAAATCAACGGGAAGAAAATCATTCCCGTCCGTAAGTTGGAGAGCGCCGTAAGAAAGCTGAATATAAAAATGGCGATATTAGCCACGCCGCAAGAGCAGGCGCAGGCGGTAACGGATATACTCGTGAGAGCGGAGATACGGGCTATATGGAATTTTACGCCGGCGCATATAAAAACGCCTGATACCGTGGCGGTTAAAAACGAGGATATGGCGGTCTCACTTGCCGTATTATCCCAGCAATTAAAGGAGATTCTTAAAAAGGAATCGCTGGACAGTGGTTAGTGGGCAGTGAATAGGTAGCAGGTAGCAGGTAGCAGGTAGCAGGTAGCAGGTAGCAGGTAGCAGGTAGTAGGTAGTAGTGAATAGTGATAAGTGTCAGACATCGCGGAGGTTCCGCTTGTTTACAAGCGTAACCGTCCTGTCGGGGTCAGCGGCGCCCCCTTTCAAACAACAACCATTATGAAGTATTTAAACACCCGAAGGGTGTGAAGGAGAGGAATATGGATGAAATATATGAAAAGATCGATAGCCTTGAGAAATTAACATTGGCTATTGAAACGGTACGGAAGGCTCAAAGAGTCTTTGCAACCTATACCCAAGAGCAGGTGGATAAGATTTTTCTTGAAGCCGCTCTTGCGGCTAATCACCAAAGAATACCGCTTGCGAAACTTGCGGTAGAAGAAACCGGGATGGGCGTTGTGGAGGACAAGGTGATAAAGAACCATTACGCCTCAGAGTACATCTACAACGCCTATAAAGACACAAAAACAACCGGCGTTGTGGAAGAGGACGAGGCTTATGGAATAAAGAAAATAGCCGAACCCATAGGCGTGATTTGCGCGGTCATTCCAACCACCAACCCCACGTCTACCACAGTATTCAAGACCCTGCTGGCGTTGAAAACCCGCAACGGTATCATAATTAGCCCACACCCGCGGGCAAAGAACGCGACCGTTCAGTCAGCGAAAATCGTGCTGGAAGCCGCGGTTAAAGCAGGCGCGCCAGAGGGAATAATCGGCTGGATTGATGAGCCAAGTCTTGAGTTTACCAATACCCTTATGAAAGAAGCCGACATTATCCTCGCGACCGGCGGTCCGGGTATGGTGAAATCCGCGTATTCCAGCGGAAAACCAGCATTAGGTGTAGGATCGGGCAATACCCCGGCTATTATCGACGATACTGCGGACGTACTACTCGCGGTAAACTCCATCATACACAGCAAGACCTTTGACAACGGCATGATTTGCGCGTCCGAACAATCGGTAATCGCCCTTGATGAGATATACGATAAGGTTAAAGCGGAATTCATCAAGCGTGGATGTTACTTTCTTAACCCAGAAGAAACGGAAAAAGTAAGAAAAACCATCATAATCAACGGCTCGTTGAACGCAAGAATAGTCGGACAAAAGGCGGTGAAAATAGCGGAACTAGCCGGAATAACCGCGCCTGACTCGACAAAAATACTCATAGGCGAGGTGGAAAGCGTGGACATGAGCGAAGAATTCGCCCACGAAAAACTAAGCCCGGTACTAGCCATGTACCGCGCCGTAAGCTTTGAAGACGCTTTAGAAAAAGCGGATCGGCTAATCGCGGACGGCGGCTATGGACATACCGCTTCTCTTTATATCAATCAGATAACAGAAAAGGAAAAACTATCTTTGTTTGCCGCGAGAATGAAAACGTGCCGCATTTTGGTAAATACCCCTTCCTCGCATGGAGGAATAGGCGATCTGTACAACTTCAAACTCCCCCCGTCACTTACCTTAGGTTGCGGCACATGGGGCGGGAACAGCGTCGGTGAAAACGTCGGCGTTAAACACTTACTCAACATCAAAACCGTCGCGGAAAGGAGGGAAAATATGCTGTGGTTCAGGACACCGCAAAAGGTGTATATCAAGAAAGGCTGCCTGTCGGTCGCGCTGGAGGAATTAAAAACCGTCTTGGGTAAAAAGAAGGCGTTTATAGTTACAGACTCCTTCTTGTATCACAACGGCTATACCAAGATCGTTACCGGTAAACTAGACGCGATGGGGATCGCCCATACGACGTTCTTTAACGTGGAGCCAGACCCGACATTAGCCTGCGCGAAAGAAGGAACCGCGGCTATGAACTCATTCAAGCCTGATTGTATCATTGCGGTAGGCGGCGGCTCGGCTATGGACGCGGCAAAGATCATGTGGGTCATGTACGAACACCCGGAAGTTAGTTTTATGGACCTTGCCATGCGGTTCATGGACATCAGAAAGCGGGTTTACGCGTTCCCGAAGCAAGGAGAAAAGGCTTATTTTATCGCCGTGCCGACGACAGCGGGTACAGGGAGCGAAGTAACGCCTTTCGCCGTCATAACCGATGAGAATACAGGCGTGAAATACCCACTTGCCGATTATGAATTGATGCCGAATATGGCGGTAGTTGACGCGGATATGATGATGAACGCCCCGAAAGGGCTTACAGCCGCAAGCGGCATAGACGCGATAACCCACGACTTGGAAGCTTACGCGGCGATGCTGGCAACGGACTATACGGACGGCTTGGCTCTGCGGAGTCTTAAGATGATGTTTGAATACCTCCCGCGCGCCTACGACGACGGGCAAAACGATCCGGTCGCGCGTGAGAAAACGGCTAATGCCGCTACTATGGCGGGCATGGCTTTTGCCAATGCGTTTCTTGGAGTGTGCCATTCTATGGCGCATAAACTAGGCTCCTTTCACCACCTGCCGCACGGCATAGCCAACGCGCTTATGATTGACGAGGTGCTGAGATTTAACGCCGCCGAAATCCCCGCTAAAATGGGGACCTTCCCCCAATACGATCACCCGCGCACGTTGGCGCGCTACGCCGAGATTGCGGACTATCTTGGAATACGAGGCGAAAACGACTCTGAAAAACTCGAAGGTCTTATCAATGCTATTGATACCTTGAAAGAGCGGATTGGCATTAAGAAGACCATAAAAGACTATGGGATTGGCGAAGAAGATTTTCTTAATAGGCTTGACGAAATGACGGAACAGGCTTTTGACGATCAATGCACCGGGGCAAATCCCCGGTATCCGCTTATGAGTGAGATTAAACAGATGTATCTCAACGCATACTACGGACAAAATTAGGAGGACGACATGAAGCTGGATAAGATTATAGCCGTACGCAATACGAAGACGGTTTATCGAGACGGCGGCAAGGTAATTAAGCTCTTTGACGAGAATTTTTCCAAAGCCGATGTGCTCAACGAGGCGCTGAATCAGGCGCGCGTGGAAGAAACGGGCTTAAGAATCCCCAAGTTACTTGAAGTAACGAAAGTCAAAAACAAATGGGCGATAGTTCTTGAGCATATTGAAGGCAAGACGTTGGAACGGCTTATGCAGGAAAATCCTGAAAAGAAGGACGAGTATTTCGATCTTTTTGTAGACCTCCAAATGGAGGTACAGTCCAAGAAATCGCCCTTACTTAACAAGTTGAGGGATAAGATGGCGCGGAAGATAGCCCAAGCCGATTTGGACGCGACAACGAGGTATGATCTGCATACGAGGCTTGACGGTATGCCGAAACACAGCAAGGTGTGTCATGGCGATTTTAATCCGAGCAACATCATCATTTCAGCGGACGATAGCCCGTATATTATCGACTGGGCGCACGCGACTCAAGGCAATGCTGGGGCGGACGCCGCGCGGACCTATCTTCTCTTCTGGTTAAACGGGGACATATCAGGCGCGGAGAAATACCTTAACCTGTTCTGTAAAAAGAGCGATACCGCTAAACAATACGTGCAGAAATGGATGCCGATAGTCGCCGCGTCTCAGATGGTAAAAGGCAAGAAAGAAGAGAAAGAATTCTTATTGCGTTGGATCGATGTTATTGATTATGAATAAAGGATGGAGGGTAGTGTTATGACAAAAGTAACCGTTTGTATTGGAAGTTCCTGTCATTTGAAAGGTTCAAGGCAGGTGGTTGAACAGATGCAGTATTTGATTAAACGCGATGGGCTGAGCGAACAGATTGAGTTAAGCGGCGCGTTTTGCATGGGTAAATGTAATTCGGACGGCGTTTCCATAATGGTGAACGAAGCGTATTATGCGGTAAAACCCGATACTATACAAGGCTTTTTTGACGATGTTGTGCTTAATGTCCACGCATAGACGCGGAAGTGGTGTTCGTCTTCGGGCGCCGAAGGCGAATACCACGGGAACAATATGGAATATTTAGACTTTAAGACGGCGCGGTGTAAAGATTGTTTCAAGTGTCTGCGTGAATGTCCGGTAAAGGCGATAAAAATTGAAAACCATCAGGCGCATATCGTTGAGGAGCGCTGTATTCTGTGCGGCACCTGCACGAGCGTCTGTCCGCAGAACGCGAAAAAAGTTAATTCCGAAATGGCGAAAACCGAGGCGATACTGTCCGCGGGCGGGCAGGTAATCGCCTCGGTTGCGCCTTCCTTTGTAAGTAGTTTTGGCGTACAGAACTTCTCAACACTGCGCCTTGCCGTTACTCAACTCGGCTTCACACGCGCCGAGGAGACGGCGGTTGGAGCGCGGGCTGTCAGCGCCGCGTACGCCCGTATTTTAGAGACGCGCGAATACAAGAATTTTATCACTTCCGCGTGTCCGGCGATAAACCGCATGATTCAGGTTTATTACCCCAAAGCTCTGAAATACTTGGCTCCGGTAGTGTCCCCCATGATAGCGCACGGGAAACTCCTAAAAGAAAGTTTCCCAGACGCGAAGATCGTATTCATAGGTCCGTGTATAGCAAAAAAGAGAGAAGCCGCTGAGAGCGGAATCATAGACGCGGTTTTGACTTTTGAGGAACTGAGCCAGCTCTTTACCAATAGAAACGTGGAACCGTCCCGTGCCATCGTGGGAGGGTCCCGCCCGATCGTGGGAGAGTCTCGTGCCATCGTGGGAGAGTCCCGCCCGATCATGGGAGAGCCTCGTGCCATCGTGGGAGAGTCTCGCCCGATCATGGGAGAGTCTCGCCCTATCGTGGGAGAGTCCCGCCCTATCGTGGGAGAGTCCCGCCCTATCGTGGGAGAGTCCCGCCCTATCGTGGGAGAGTCCCGCCCTATCGTGGGAGAGTCCCGCCCTATCGTGGGAGAGCCGCGCCCTATCGTGGGAGAGCCGCGTGCCATCGGGGAAACGCCGCGTGCTATCGCCATGAACCGAGCCAAGTATTACCCCATTAGCAGAGGAATAATCAAATCTTTCATAAACCCTCCCGATGGGTATGAATATGTCGCGGTGGACGGCGTCAAGAGGTGTTTTGAACTCCTTGAAGATATAGAAGCGTATTCTGGTTTGTTTATTGAGATGAATTGCTGTGAATATGCTTGCATTAACGGTCCCTGTATCCTGAAAAACGCTGGAGGCGCGATCAAGGCGAATAAGGAAATAAGAGATTACGTCAATAAAAATTTGACGGACACGGAACCTGAAAAGACAGTACCGTGCGATGTTGATTTATCGGTGGGGTATCCGCCGCTCCCCACGCGGTTTGTAACGCCGAGTGAACGGGATGTGCGGTTTATTTTGGCTAGAAGCGGCAAGACCAAACCAGAGGACGAGCTTAATTGCGGCGCGTGCGGGTATTCCACCTGCCGCGAAAAGGCTCTGGCTGTGTTTAACGGGTTAGCCGACATAGAGATGTGTATCCCCTATATGCGTACCCGCGCGGAATCGATGTCTTATGAGATAATTCAGAACAGCCCTAACGGTATCATCCTCCTTGACGGTGATTACAAAATACAGGAATTAAACGGGAACGCGCGCAAAATTCTCGGCATAACCGCAGTAGACCCAAAAGGTCTGTATGCGTTTGATTGCTTTAATTGCAGTGAGTACCTTATCGCTTTTAACGAAGGCAAAAGCATACATAAAAAGAAGGTGTTCATTGAGGAGACAGGCAAGTACGCCGAAGTGTCAATCATCCTGCTCCATGAACATAAGATCATGTTCGGCGTGTATAAAGACATCTCGGATAAGGTGGAGTTTGAAAGACAACTCATAGAAGTAAAAAATGAAACCCTGAATACAACGGACGGCGTAATAAGAAAACAAATGCGCGTTGCTCAGGAAATAGCCTCGCTCTTGGGGGAGACCACCGCCGAAACGAAGGTGGCTTTGCTCAAACTCAAGAAGACCTTGCTCCGTGAGTCAGAGGACGCCTAATGGAATTGTATTTGGAAAACGGCTATACGTCGTTGAATAAGAAAGGCGAGGAGCTTTGCGGGGATAAGGTTGAAGCGGTAAGCGCTGGCGGGTATACCACCGTGGTTCTTGCCGATGGCTTGGGAAGCGGGGTTAAAGCGAACATCCTTGCCACGCTGACTTCAAAAATCCTCTGTACTATGGTCTCCAGCGGCATAGAGTTAGAGGAATGTATCAGTACCATCATTCAAACCCTTCCGGTATGCAAGGTGCGCGGCGTCGCTTACGCGACTTTCTCGGTGGTCTATGTGCACACGAGCGGGCGCGGCTATCTTTTTGAGTTTGACAATCCAGCCGCCATATATCTTCACGAAGGGCAGTGTGTTGATTTTAACAGGACAGAGCATAATTATTTCGGGAAAACCGTATACATAAGCGAACTGAATCTGGTTAAGGACGACTGTATAATCCTTATGAGCGATGGCGTTATTCACGCGGGCATAGGGAAAGTCCTTAACTTGGGCTGGCTCCGCGAGGATGTGATGGAGTATCTTAGCCGTACGATCAAGCGGTCAATGAGCGCGCGATGTATCGCGTGCCTTCTCGGAGGCGCGTGCAACGATCTCTACATAGACGAACCGGGAGACGACACCACTGTCGCGGTCATAAAAATCCGGGAGGTCGCGCCGGTGAGCGTCATGGTAGGTCCTCCTGTTGATAAGACGCAAGACGATTTTTATATCGGCAAATTCCTTACGGATAAGGGGAAAAAGGTAGTGTGCGGCGGGACGAGTTCCCAAATAGTCGCCCGCCATCTTCATCAGGAAATAAGCTCCGCCCTGGACTTTCCCGATAAGGACGTGCCGCCCATAGGCTATATAAAGGGCGTTGATCTTACAACCGAAGGCGTCTTGACCTTGCGGAAGCTTCTTGCATTAAGCGAAAAGTACAAGAGCGCCACAGACCTTACGCCGAAATATTTCACGAAGCGGGACGGCGCGTCCATGCTTGCGAATATTCTCTTTGAAGAAGCTACGCATATACGCTTTTTTGTGGGACAAAGCATCAATTCCGCACATCAAGGATTGCCTATAGATATAACTATGAAGCTTAAGTTGGTAGAAACGCTTACCAAGAACCTCAAGGAGACCGGAAAAATAGTGGAGGTACACTATGACTGACACCAACGCTACGAATGACGCGAAGAAGTTTGATACAAAGGTACAATACTTAAAATACCGCGTGCTTTGCGAGGTGGCGCGGCATACATGGAAAGACGACTTGTATGAAAACCTGCTTGCCATTCCGAAAGCCATCGTGCCGGGGAAAAAGCCTACTATGCGCTGTTGCGTTTACAAGGAACGCGCCATCTTGGGCGAAAGGGTAAAAGCCGCGATAGGCGGCGACAAGAGTAACCCCAATGTCATTGAGGTGATAGACGTGGCTTGCGACGACTGTCCAGCCGGCGGCTATGAAATAACCAGCGCTTGTCGGGGTTGTTTGGCGCATCGTTGCGAACAAGCTTGCAGACGCGCCGCGATAACCTTCGATCACAAACAGAAGGCGCATATTGATAAATCCAAGTGTATTGAGTGCGGTCTCTGCTCAAAAGTCTGCCCATATTCCGCTGTTATTAACATCAAACGTCCTTGTGAAAACTCCTGCAAGGTAAAAGCGATTTCTCTTAACAACGCTGGCTCCGCGTCGATAGATAATGAGAAATGTATCGCTTGCGGCGCGTGTGTATACCAATGTCCTTTCGGAGCGATCACCGATAAGTCGTTCATTGTAAACGTCGTGGATATGCTGAAGAAGAGCGACGATAACAGGCAGTACAAGGTATACGCGGTAGTGGCGCCTTCCATAGCGGGTCAGTTCAAATACGCGAAGCTAGAGCAAGTAATAACAGGCGTAAAGCGGCTTGGCTTCTTCAGCGTGGTGGAAGCGGCTTTAGGCGCCGACATGACCGCGGACGAAGAGTCCAAGGAACTCGTGAAGACGGGGTTTTTAACGACTTCCTGTTGTCCCGCGTTTGTCAAATATATTGAGACGCAATTCCCTGAACTTGCCCCGAAGATCAGCGCGGCTCTTTCTCCTATGGCGGCTATCGCCAAATATATTAAACATTCCGATCCGTCGTCAAAGGTTATTTTCATCGGTCCTTGTACCGCTAAAAAGCTTGAATTTCAAAAGAAGCGTATCCGTCCTTATGTTGACTCGGTCATTACATTCGAGGAGCTACAGGCGTTGTTTGACAGCAAGGGTGTTGATATTACGTCTCTGGAAGAGACTTGTCTTGATAACGCCTCTTATTTCGGGCGTATATTTGCGCGTAGCGGCGGCGTAACAGACGCGGTGCGCGAAGCGGTTAAAGAAAATGGTGTTGAAGGCTTTGAGTTTAATCCTTTGGTGTGCGATGGCATTGAACAATGTAGAACCGCTTTGTTCAAGCTGGGTAAAAATATGCTCCCAAACAACTTTATTGAAGGTATGGCGTGTGTAAACGGTTGTATCGGCGGGGCGGGTTGTCTTACCCATGAGGAAAAGAACAAAGCCGATATTGATCGGTACGGCATGAAAGCCCATGAAAAAAGTATAAAAGACGCAGTTGGCGCACCCTTCGGGTGTTTCAACACTTCACACGGGTTGTTGTCCGAAAGGTAGCGCCGCTGACCCCGCACCCTTCGGGTGTTTTAATACTTCACAATGGTTGTTGTCCGAAAAGGGGGCGCCGCTGCACCCTTCGGGTGTTAGACGACTTCCCACGGGGCGTTGTCCGAAAGGTAGCGCCGCTGACCCCGTCTTGACGGCTACGCTTGCAAGCAAGCGGGGTTCCTACTCGTATGTCTGACACCGCCGCCCAACACCGCTCCGCCCCGTGCCTGACGCCTTCGCAACAAGCGTTGTCGGTGTCAGACACCGCTCGGTTATTCCCTTTCCTATTACCTCGACGAAGCGTTACGTCTTATCTCGACGAAGCGTTACGTCTTATCTCGACGAAGCGTTACGTCTTACCTCGACGAAGCGTTACGTCTTACCTCGACGAAGCATTACGTTCTGCCTCGACGAAGCGTTACGTCTGACGCCTCGACACCCGCCCATGACAGGTGGGACGGCGGCGGCTAACAACGCCGCGCCTAGCCCTCGCACCCTGACACCGCCCGCCCGTCTTCCTTTGCTCATTACTACCTGTTACCTGTTACCTGTTACCTGTTACCTGCTACCTGTTCTCTATTCCCATCCGCCCGCTCTACCTCTTACCGCGCTGTCCAGCCTAACGCCGGAACCCGCCGTGCGATTGCGCTTCTTGGTAATAAACGCACCATCACTACAGTAGACCGCGTGTCCGTATATACTGTTCCTTGCGGTATTCTTCACCGTACTGCTTGCATCTGACCCGTAAATGGCGCCACCTGATTCTTTGGTAAACGTCCCATAAAACACAAACACCCCGCCGCCGTAGTGGGATGTCTTATTGCCGCTGATCGTCCCGCCGCTCATCGTAAACGTACCCCATACATCCACCCCGCCGCCGATGGAGGATGCCTTATTGTCGCTGATCGTCCCCCCGCTCATCGTAAACGTTCCACTATGGTTCACATCCACCCCGCCGCCGCCTGCGGAATTGCCGCTGATAGACCCGCCGCTCATCGTAAACGTACCCCATACATCCACCCCGCCGCCGCCTGCGGAATTGCCACTGATCGTCCCACCGCTCTGCGTAAACGTTCCGCTCACACACACCCCGCCGCCGCCTTCGCCGGCGGAATTGCCACTGATCGTCCCGCCGCTCATCGTAAACGTAGCGTTAGTGTTCACATATACCCCACCGCCGTACTCGGCGGAATTGCCGCTGATCTTCGAGCCGCTTTTCATCGCCAGCGTTCCCCCGTCGTTCACCCATACCAGCGCCGCCGTATTGCTACTCCGCCCTCGCAAGGAGACGTTGTTTCCCAGCACCAAGGTTACGCCACTTCCCACGCTAAAAAGCGACCCGTTTGCGTTCAAGCTAAGCGTCCGCTCCGCAGTTCCCCCATCAAGGGTTATGCTCACTTTCTTCCCATTATACGAAAGCGACTGCGGAGCGAGGGTCTCGTTGTTCTTTAAGGTAACGGTATAATTCCCCCCTTCTTTCGCGTTGGCGCTGATCCACTTCAAGGACTCGGCAAGCGCTAGATTAGAAGGTAGTTCGGCGGGTTTCTGGGCAGTAGAAGACGCCGCTGTGGGCTTCTGGGCAGGCGACAAGGTGGAAGGTATGGACACCCCGGTCAACTTCCCCGCGAGGCTCTCCATCACCTTTATCCCGTCGTCCAACGAATTGTAATCCACTGACCCGCCTATTACCTGCACCCCGGACTCAAGGTTGATGATCGCCGCGTTGAACATATTCTGGTTATCCCACCGCCGCGCCACAACCGACAGCGCCAAGCGCGGGTTCTCCCCCTTGCCCATGTCAACAATATTCTCGTCCGCGGTGATTCCGCTCCGCTGGTTCTTGTATTCCTCCTGCGCCTGCTCCAGCGTCGCCGTGCGCGGGTATACCGCGTACTTGCCGCTCCGTATGAGGTTCACCGCCAATATCTGCGCCAACATATCCGCAACCCGCGCGTCTATGTCTCTGCCCAAATCTACCGGCGTTACCGCCAGCTTCTCCAGCCGCGAAGCGTCTATCTTCGTCGCCTCGATGATATTCCGCGCCATGCTGGGTAGTTTGCCCTGTATGTCCTTTCTATCTACGTAGGTCTGAATGTCCCCCGCCACTTGGCGCAGGTCGTCTATCTTCAATATCGCAATAGTCAGGAGATTCTGCTTGCCCAGCTTGCCGATATTGCCCACAACCACGTAGTTCGCGCCGAGTTGTTTCCCAAGAGCCACGATAGTGTCCGGGTCCGTCATGCCGGTGTTACGCTGAAACCTCTGCTCGCTATTGACCGCGCGCGTGATGCTCGTGCGGGGAATAGGCGCGAACACCGTGTTTAATTCATTACTGAACGAGAACAACTCCGCGATGATTTCGCCCTCTTCGCCCGTGCCGCCGGTGAACGGCAGGATAGCGAGGTTATCCTTGGCAAATGCCGCGCCCGCAACCGCAAGCGCCAATAATACTACCGCTAACTTTTTAAAAACCATAAAACAACCTCCATAAAACGCTGTGGTGTCTGACACCAAGGCTTGATAATTTAAGTATACCACATTTTTTACCGTTGTCAACGTAAACCCCGTCTTTTTCGCGGGAAGGTGGTGTCAGACACCGTCTCGTCCGCCGCTGGTGTCAGACACCGCCGCCGTTGCCGCCTCCCTTGCAAACATGAATTGGATCGCCGCAAACATGAATTGGATCATTGCAAACATGAATTGGATCATTGCAAACATGAATTGGATCGCCGCAAACATGAATTGACTCGTCGCAAACATGAAATGAGTCATTGCCGCCATGAATTGAATCGCAACGCCAATAAGATCAGGCGTAACGCCAATAAGATCAGGCGCAACGCCGATAAGATCAGACGCAACGCGATAAGATCAGACGCAACGCCAACAAGATCAGGCGCAACGCCGATAAGATCAGGCGCAACGCCGATAAGATCAGGCGCAACGCCGATAAGATCAGGTGCAACGCCAACAAGATCAGTCGTTGCGCCGATAAGATGAATCGTTACGCCTACAAGATGAATCGTTACGCCGATAAGATGAGTCGTTACGCCTACAAGATGAATCGTTGTGCCGATAAGATAAATGGGAACCGGAAACAGCGGGGACGCGAAACGATTTGCTTTTCTCTAAAAACGTGTTATAATATAACTATGAAACTGAAGTTCTTTGTGTTTTTTCTCATATTTTCAATATTTCCATCGTCAGTGAGTGCGGAACGCTTTGTTTATAAGTATGTGCCGGGAGCGAAGTACCGCATCCTCTCTATCGTCAATGAAGACGTTTACATTGACAGGCAATTGAGTCACACTTCGGAGATAGTCAATCGTATCGCCATAGAAATCACCAATGTCAACGATAAGACTGCCACAAACAAGGCAATATTCCAGACAGGAGAAAAAGCTTTATTTGTAAGCGCGCGGAATGACGGTTTTCAATGGGATAAGGATTATGAATCTGTATTCGAGCGGGACAAATTCGGGTATATGACCATAGATAAGCAGTATTTTATGCCAATCGTGAGAAATGTGCCTGTTTTTCCTGACCGAAACCTGAAAGAGGGCGACGTCTGGGACGCGGAAGGGCATGAGATGCATGATTTCCGTTCTAGTTTTGGCATAGAAGAGCCTTACCGTATTCCATTCACTGCGAGTTATAAGTTTTTGGGCGAAAAAGAATGGAAGAACAAACAATATCCGGCGTTTTCCATATCTTACCACATTTTCACCGAGCCTTTAGCAGTCTCTGGCGATATATACCCTATCTGCATCATGGGTACGTCTGACCAGATTGTCTATTGGGATGCCGAATCAGGTGAACCAGCGGCTTATACCGAGAACTTCCGCATGATTTTCGAGCTTTCCAATGGCAGAACCTTTGAATTCCGCGGTACCGCAACGGCTGAAGTACTAAAATCAGAGTCCATGAATAAGCAAGACATTTTAGAACAAATCAACCGCGACATCGAAGATTTGGGCATAAAAGACGCGTATGCGAAAGTCATAGACGAAGGCATCTCTATTAGCCTTGAAAATATCCAATTCAAGCCGGATTCTGCTGACCTTATATCGTCAGAGAAAGAGAAGCTCGATAAAATCGGAGCGATTCTCAAGAAGTTTCAGGACAGAGATATTCTCGTAGAAGGACATACGGCGTATTCAGGGAGTGAAGAGAGTATGCTACAACTCTCCGAAGAAAGGGCGGGCGCGGTTACCAATCATCTGCTTGAACATGACGTCCGCGCTCCAGAGCGGATCATAACACGGGGCTATGGCGGCGCAAAGCCCGTCGCCGACAACAGTACAGAAGTAGGTAGGATAAAAAATAGGCGTGTTGAGATCACAATATTGGAAAATTAGGCAACCCCGCGCATTAGAAATTAAGGTTAGCGAGTAGGGACAGCATTGCTTGAAATTATCAGGCTTACTGTCTCTCCTACTCGTAACCTTCTCTTATTTTAAGAAGAATCTCAGTATGAAGATGATGAATAGAACCCATGTAACGATAGAGACGTCTTTGAATCTACCTGTACAGGCTTTGAGAATGACGAAGGACAGAAGACCGTAAACGATACCTTCTGAGATGCTATAGGCAAAAGGCATCATAACGATAGTGAGAAACGCCGGTATGCCTTCTGTAGGGTTTGCGAAATCTACGGTAATGACAGCTTGCATCATCAGGAAGCCCACAAATATGAGCGCGGGCGCTGTCGCCGCGCTCGGTATTAAAAGAAAAACAGGCGAGAAGAACAAGGCTAATAGGAATAAGATCCCTGTTGCGACCGAGGCAAGCCCGGTGCGTCCGCCCGTTGCGACTCCTGCGGTGCTTTCCACATAACTAGTAACCGTTGATGTGCCTAGTACTGCGCCTGCGACCGTGCCAACGGCATCCGCTATGAGCGCTTGTTTCACGTTGGGAATTTCGCCGTTTTTCTTGATGAATCCCGCTTTTGTAGCGACGCCTACGAGCGTTCCCACCGTGTCAAATATATCCACAAAAAGGAATGTGAAGAATACGGTAAAAAATTGGAAGCTGAATATATTAGAAAAGTCAAATTGCCAAAACAAAGGCTCTTCAGGCATACTGATAGGCGAGAAACCGCTTTGGATAGGCGTTATATTTAACGGAATACCGATGATTGTAGTAACGATGATACCGATGAGTATAGAACCGGGTACTTTGTTTGCATAGAGAATAATAGTGATGAGAAGTCCAATGATGCCGAGGAGAGCCGTTCCAGACGTGATATTACCCAAACTGACGAGGGTTGATTCGTTACCAACGATGATGCCTGCGTTTTTGAATCCGATGAGAGCGATAAAAAGGCCAATGCCCACGGAAACGGCTTTCTTGAGATTTTCCGGTATAGCTTTTATGATAGTTTCACGTACATTAAAAAGCGACAAAATGAGAAATAGTATCCCTTCAAAGAATACAGCGGTGAGGGCGAGTTGCCATGTGTAGCCCATACCTATGACTACAGTAAACGCGAAGAAGGCGTTCAGTCCCATGCCTGGGGCAAGGGCGACCGGCAGATTGGCGAGGAACGCCATTACAAGAGTCGCTATGGCAGATGCTATGACCGTCGCGGTGAACACACCGCCTACAGGCATACCTGCCTCGCCGAGTAAGGCGGGGTTGACCGCTAGAATATAGGCCATCGTTAAAAAGGTCGTAACCCCCGCGAGAATTTCTCGACTGACAGTTGTCTTATTCGCCTGTAAATGAAATATTTTTTCCATGATATGATAATCCTCCTAAAAATTAGTTAAGGACAGTATAACGAGTACGAGGAGTTTATTCAAGAAGAGGAGAAAATGAGATGGATCGCGGCTTTGTTAGAGCCGCTTGCTGACCTTGAACCGCACCGGATAGCGGTATCGCACGGCGACAGCCTGACCGTTTGACTCTGCGGGAATGGCTGTTATGCCTTTAAATGCGTTTATCGCGGACTCTCCAAAGCCTCTTTCCGGTGGGTCTTCCTTTAAGATACTTATGCGGCGGATTTCCCCTTTGCTGTCAATGAAAAGCTCCAAAATGACCGTTCCTTCAACGCCGGCGCGCAGAGCAATGGGTGGATAAACGATGTTGTTTCGTATGCGGTCGGCGTCTATTTTTGGTACTTCTGATATTTTATTTTGCGGCAGATAGTTCACATCGAGCGTTCCATCGCCGCCTGTATCGAATCTATCTGGACCCGCGAAATCATCCGTTGAAGCGGGCTGTTCTGTTGCTTCAGGAGGCGGGACATCGGTTTCAATCACCTGTTCTGTAGTTCTCCGAGTCGTGGGAATCTGCATAGGCGGGGGCGGCGCTGGAGGCGGCGGCTGAATCACTTGCGGCTGAAATTCCTGTACGTCAATTAGTTTCACCGCGCGAGGTCTTTCCTCCTGTTGCTCTGGTTCCGCAGGCTGGAATCCGGGGTGCAAAAAGACTAGAAAACTAACGTGTGTTAAAAGCGCCGCTAAAAAAGCGATGATACGGATTTTCTTCATGGTTACCCTCGTTTAGGGTTAATACATTTTACAACTTATGTCAATGCAAACGTTGATGAACGCGAATAGTGTCAATCGCCATCTTCCTCTTCTTGTACAATTCTATCCACTCCCATTACCGTGTCAGTCTCATCAATGTTGAGGATACGGACTCCTTGGGCGGTTCTGCCCATTACTCGAATATTGCCTACTTTTAGCCGAATGGACTTGCCCTGTTCGGTAATGCACATGATTTCCTGATCTTCAAGCACGTTGACGCATCCTACAAGCTTACCTGTCTTTTCGGTTACCGTGTAGATATGTTGTCCGCCTGTACCGCGCCCGTGTGAATTAAATTGTGTGAAATCAACCCGTTTGCCGAAGCCGTATGCGGATAAGAGGAACATGGTTTCACTATCCGTTACCTTGAGCGCGCCGATAAGCTCGTCTTCAGTGTCAAGCTTCATTCCCTTGACTCCACGTGAAATCCGTCCTAGAGAGCGGATAGCCTGTTCGTGAGTACGGAGCGCGCGCCCTTTGCGGGAAATCAACACTACCTCGTCGTTACCTGCGGTGAGGAGAGCGCTTACCAATTTGTCGTCTTCGTCCAAGCTGACGGCACGCACGCCTCGCGTCTTAGCGTTGATGAACTCGCTGATCGGAGTCTTTTTCACCACGCCGCGAGCGGTTGCCATGAACAGGAATATATGGTCTGAAAACTCCTTGAACGAAACAATAGCCGTTATATCCTCATCTGGTGAAAGCGTCAGTAAAGTCTTTATATGCTCGCCTTTGGCGACACGGGAGCTTTCTGGCAGTTCATGCGTCTTCATCCAATACGCCTTACCCGCGTTAGTAATAAACATCACATATTCGTGGGTGGACGCCACGAAAATCTGCTTAACAAAGTCGTCTTCCGCGAGCTTGGCACTCATCATGCCTTTACCCCCGCGTCCCTGTCTGCGGTAAGCGGACACAGGCACACGCTTTATGTAACCCAAGTTAGAGATGATAATCATCATTTCCTCTTTCTTGATGAGGTCTTCAATGTCAATCGCTTCCACTTCGCCGTCAACAATATCCGTTCTGCGCTCGTCTCCGTAGTGTTCAGCTATATGTTCGATTTCCTTCTTTATTACCCCGAATAATTTATGGCTATCAGCCAAAAGAGACTTCAAATACGCGATATGAATCTTCAAGTCGGCAAGTTCAGCTTGAAGTTTCTCAACCTCAAGACCTGTGAGCCGTCCCAGCCGCATTTCCACAATGGCTTGGGTTTGAATGTCCGAAAGCGCGAATTTCTCTTTGAGACCGACACGAGCTAGGTGCACGTCCCGCGAATTCTTGATGATCGCCACCACTTCGTCTATATTGGCGAGCGCCTTTACTAATCCAATCAAGATATGTTCGCGTTCCTCGTCTTTGCGGAGTTCAAACTTGGTGCGCCGCGTTACCACTTCAAAACGATGATCCACAAAATACTTGACAAGTTCTTTCAGATTTAGCGTTTGCGGTTTACCATTAACCAGCGCGAGGTTTATGATGCTGAAGGTTGATTGAAGCGCGGTTTTTGCGAAAAGTTGGTGTAAGACAACCTTGAGGATCGCCCCTCTTTTCAAGCCGATAACAATCCGCAAGCCGTCTCGATCCGACTCGTCGTTGACCGATGCGAGTCCCTCTATTTCTCTTTCTCTGGCAAGGGAGCCGATGCGTTCCAAGAGCGAAGTTTTATTAACGCTGTAAGGGATTTCGTTGAATATCAAGGTTTCTTTGCCGCCTTTACCAATTTCTACAGAGAATTTGCCGCGTACGATAATTTTTCCTCTGCCTGTCTTATAGGCTTCCCCTATTCCACGTTTGCCGAATATTACGCCGCCGGTGGGGAAGTCAGGTCCGATGATGAGTTTCATCAACTCTTCTATAGTAACATCTGGATTATCAATATAGGCGCATACTGCGGCGCATACTTCGACGAGGTTATGGGGCGCCATGTTTGTAGCCATACCGACCGCGATGCCGCTTGACCCATTGATCAGGAGATTCGGCACAGCCGCGGGCAGTATGACAGGCTCTTTCAAAGATTCGTCAAAATTAGGAATGAAATCAACGGTTTCTTTGTTAAGGTCTTGGAGCATTTCTTCGCCTATGCGCGAAAGTTTGGCTTCGGTATAGCGCATGGCGGCTGGCGGGTCTCCGTCGATTGAACCGAAATTACCCTGTCCACGCACCACGGGGTAGCGCAAAGAAAAGTCTTGCGCCATACGCGCAAGCGCGTCGTAAAGCGCGGCATCCCCATGTGGATGGTATTTACCCATTGCGTCTCCGACGATACGCGCGCTTTTTTTAGTGGCGGCTCCCGGTCGGAGTCCGAGTTCATCCATTGAATAGAGGAGTCTCCGATGCACGGGCTTCAAGCCGTCCCGCACGTCGGGCAAAGCCCGCGCTACTATTACTGACATGGCATAGTTTAGATAATCGGTCTTGACTTCATCTTCTATGGCGATAGGTATTATTTTCCCTGTTTTTAATACTTTTACTTCTTCTAACGGCGTCTCTTTCATAATTGTTATTATATCAATAAGAGGCGTTTTTGTCAAACCCTCGGATAACTCAGCACCGGGCGGTGTCAGACATCAACGCACGAGCGGACTGTCTTTATTAGCTGTTCTTTTTAACAAAGGGCGATAAAACCGAAAGCCCCTCGCAAAGGGCTGTTCCATTCGTTACGGTCATCTCACCATAGCGGATCAAATACGCGAATGTCCCCTTTAATACACTGTCGTCCAGAACGGAGACGTTATTTCCTGAAACATTTACGCTATATGCCGATGCCGCTCCTGAAATAGTTATCATTCCCGCCGCTGTAATCTCGAAGTTAGGCGTTGACGGCGGGTTGGTTATGGCATACCATTTTCCGATGAGTTCAATCGGGACAACGCCTTGGGGAATGGCATCTGATTTGATAAACGGCGATGAGGATTGTATATCCTTAAAGTCTCCCAGCCCAAGCGTCATGGTCAACTCGCCGTTTTTATCAATGGAATGATAGAATGATCCCATTACATAACCATTGTAGCGGAAGTAAACGAAGTTTCCTGAAAGGGTTACGGTGCAGTGCAGTTTCTTTGCCGCGATATACCCTTCCCCTGTTTGGGTGATCTCGAAGGCTAATTCATAGTTCTTGTCATACCACTTTCCTGCGAGTTCAGCCGTTACCTTGCCACTTGCTTCGATGCCGCCGCACCCCGCCGCAACTGCCATATATGAAAGCGCAAGGGAAACAACCCCCAACCGAAACAGATTTCTCGTCATTTTCGTCAATTACTCCTTTCTATGTATTTTCCCAAAGTGACTGATAAAGCTATGCCTGAAAACGGTTAACGCCCTGCCTGAAATAGAACTGTGATAGGAGTTCTCCCACAGCGGCATCGCTGGCAATAACGGCTGCACTCACCGCGTGTCTTGGGCGGCTCTTCTATCTTGACCGTATCCCCGACGAGCGAATTACCGCAACACCGAGGCGTCACCTCGCCTCTCTATATTGATTTGGAAACCTAGATTATCTAGTACCTTGAGTACTGTTCCGAATGATGGGTTTCCTTTCCCAGAAAAGGCGTTATACAGACCTTTTCTATTCAGGTTTAGTTCTCTAGCAATCAGTACCATGCCCTTGGATCGGGCGATATGTCCAATGGTTCGCAAAAGAAATTCAGGATCATTTTCTTTCAGGGCGTTTTCGAGAAAAGTTATAACATCCTCTTTAGTCTCTATAATTTCTGCGGGGTCCCAATCGGAAACGGTAACTTTAGCCATTTTATATCCCCTTTGCCAATTCTTTGGCATTTTTTATGTCCCTGTCCTGCGTAGATTTATCGCCACCACAAAGCAGGATAATGATTTCCTTCCCGGTATCTTTGTAATAGACTCGATAACCGGGACCGTAATCAATACGCATCTCTGAAATTTCCCCTAAAAAACGGTTGTCTCCGGGGTTTCCACCAGCAAGTCTATCTATACGCTGATAGATACGAAATCTTGCATTAGCGTCTTTCAGGCTTTTTAGCCATTTTATAAAAATATTCGTCTTGCGTATGATCATAGTATAAAGTATAATATTATAATATATTAAATTATCCTTACTTAAGTAATACCATATTATTTGTTATCGCTTGCCATATTAACATCCTGTCATGAATCTTTACTTCGGCAACTGTCAACGTCTTCATATTGTCTATTTTAATACATCTTTTTTATTTTTGTCAACATATCTACTAAATTGCCTCGCCGATAAGCAGCGAGGCGCCAACACCGCCATTCCCTTTGCGGCTTTAATGTCCCGCCGACAAGGGACAGCGGTGTCAGACACCGAAGGGCAGGCGTGGGCAATCTCGCCTTCGCCCTCCCTTCGGACTTCTCGTCTGCTTGACAACGGTGTCAGACGCCGACTTTATTGATGTAATGAGCGGGCTAGGAACGGCTGTCGGCTTATGTTACATCAACCCTCTACTCAGGCGAATAGCTCCATATCCCCCCAGTAATAATGCCTACTTGTCTTAAGGTGTATTTACCTGCCTTCTTGCCGTTGCGGTCGTAAGCCGCTATAAAGCCGAACCATAAATCCTCTCCCTCCCTTGTCGAAACCGTAACAAAGGTAACGTTGCTAGGAATACTAATTGAGTGAGGCGTCCCTCTATACCTAGTATTGTAATACCACCCAAAATTATTGCCGATAAACGCATTATCCGCGATAGATTTAACACCCTTACCGATGACAACGTGGGTCAGTCGGTTATTGGCAAACGCGCTATTCCCGATAGTAGTAACGCTGTCGGGAATATCAACGTGGGTCAGTCGATTGTTGTTTGCAAACGCATTATTCCCGATGGCGGTAACGCTCTTACCGATGACAACGCTATACAGTCCACTTTTGGCAAACGCATTATCCCCAATAGTAGTAACGCTATCGGGAATAACAACACTACCCAGACTGTTGTTAGCAAACGCGCTATCCCCGATAGTAGTAACGCCCTTACCGATGGCAACGCCGGTCAGTCCGCTGTTGGCAAACGCCCTACTCCTGATGATAGTAACGCTGTCGGGAATAACAAGGCGGGTCAGTTTGTTTTCACTAAATGCGCTATCCCCGATGGTAGTAATCCCATGACTGATGGCAACGCTGGTCAGTTGGTTATTGGCAAATGCGCTATTCCCCATGGTAGTAACGCTGTCGGGAATAACAAGGCGGGTCAGTTGGTTATTGGCAAACGCGCTATTCCCGATGGTAGTAATCCCATGACCGATACTAACGCTGGTCAGTCGGTTTTCCTTAAACGCCTCTACCCCGATGGCGGTAATCGGTTCTGCCCAGTATGTTGCCGGAATAACAAGATCACGGTAGCGGCTGGTGTCAACGCCGGAACGGAAGCCCTTGACAATGTCGTTTTCAACAAGGAGAGGAGGAGTATTATTCTCCCATCTAGGAATCGCCGTTATCTGGAAGGGCGTTTGTTCCGATGGCTTCCCGTTGACAGACGCGACCCGTATGGACATCCCCCGGTCGCTTATATCCGCGGCTTTAACCCTGCTGAACCTGAGGGTTATGAAGTCGTCCGCCTTGTATGAAATGGAGATTTGGTTTCCGTTCCGCCGGGGTTCATATTGCGCGCGCCTGCTATAGGCTTGACTGCCGATAGCCCTGCCCTGCTCGTTGATCAGTTCAAAAACTACGTTTATGTCATGGTACCAGTAGGTTGCAAAGGGATTTTGCCGCGTTACGCCGCTCCCAGGCCAGTTCCCCAAGCCCCATTCGTTTTTATGACCTGTTCTGTCTAAACCGTTATACACTGCGCCGTAGACGCTTTGCGTCGCCACGCGCACCGAATCAAACCAATAGGCAAGCCCTCGCAGGTTCGTCTCGAAACTCGCGTCTCTGCTTTCGGTCTGGTAGTTGATGTCCCCCCACTGTATAGCGTTTGAATAGAAGAGCGCGTAGGGCGGCTTTTCGGAAGCGGAATTAATCAGTTTGTAGATGGTTTCTTCGGTCTCCGTGAGCAGGTCTATCCAATCCTTGCGTTGCTGGATAAGGTCTCGCGTGCCAGCTCCGACGCTTCCGCTTGCGATACTTGCGGTCAAGGTGGACGCGCGGCTTGCCGTTTGCAACATCGAAGGGTCTATCGCGGCGGCTTGAGTGTAGTAGATGGCGGCTTCGGCGGTTCTTCCGCCCTTGTCCGCGGTATAGCCCTTGGCGTCTGCGGTCTGCGCCTCGACAACCTGCGCTCGTGCGGCGCCGGTAAGTTCGGTCCGCGTCCGTTCTGTAGGCTGTATACCCATTTTTTGGAGCAGGTCCAAAGTCGCGCGTCTGACGCCCGTCAGGTTATCCAATTCCATGAAAGTACAGGTTCCCGAATAGGAGGCTTCCGTCATCTTGTCCGCGCTTTTGGTGATCTGGATTTGCATGGCGTAGCCCGTAGCGGTTTTGGTAACGCTTCCGCCCAGGATATAGTCCGTGGGGGTCAAGTGTCCCAAGTCCAATCCCGCCTCCGCGTCGTCGGCATAATAGCCAGATAACAATTCGGCGTATTGGTTGTCGAGTTGCGCCCTGTCCAGTACCGATATAGCGGAATAGCCTTTGAAGTTACTGACAAATTCACCCTGCACCAAGGCGGGGAGATACTCCTGTTCCGCGGTGAGTCCTGTGTCTTTCAGCGGGAGGATGGCAATGCTCACACCTTTACCGCCGTCCCCTGTATAGAAGGGATTGACGGGCTGAGCGGGAGTCGTACTTGCGGCTGTTGCCTGAGTGGTCTGAGCTGATACCGCCCCAACAGGCGTGGACTGAGTCGCGGAACCCGGACTTTCGCAAGCTGTAAGCAGGGGAAAAACCAGCATACCCGATACAAAGACCCAAAGGGTCAATTCAACCGTTTTGCAAAAAAACTGCTTTTTAAATTTTTTCATCATGTTTTACTCCTTATATATCAATTGCGGCGGTTCTCATAAGCAACGCTTACGTTTTTAGAACACCTTCCGCGCTATACACTGTTACTTGGACGTATACCAACCGAAACGCTTACCAGCGCACCCTTCGGGTGCGAGGACAGCGGATCCCCCTTTCGGATAACAACCTATGTGAAGTAGTTAAACAGGCTATGCGAACACCGAGACGGAACCCCGCTTATTGACAAGTGTGGTTCCGTCAGGTCGGGGACAGCGGCGACCCCTTTCGGACAACAACCATTGTGAAGTTGTCCAACACCCGAAGGGTGTGTTAAGGGATTATGGCTGAGAAGATGTCGCTCCACAGCCCTTTCTTGACCGTACCGCTCTCCCACCTCACTGCGAAGTAGATACGCTTGCCTCTTTTATCCTCGTCAAAACTAAATTCCAGAGGGTTTCGTGTGGCAAATGCCGAATGGAGAAGATCGTTGATATGGATCGGGGGCGATTCCGAGATTACCCAGAGACATTCAAGCCCGTGTATTCCATCAGGCTTCCCCCGGCGCCTTGCGCCACCTTCACGAAACTTGATACGCACGACACGCGGGTGCGGCGTTTCAAGTTCTATTTTAGGGATCATTGACGGCGCGGGCGAAGTGCTGGGCGAGCTGTAAGGCTTGAGATGCATAGCGATCAGGTCTGCGGTGGTTACTGCGGGATTCCTGCGTATACGGAACTCAACCATCTGGCGCGTTTTTGCGATCAGCGCTATTCTCGTCTCATTGCGTTGGGCGATGACGACGCTGGTTCTGGTGGTAGGATTTTCCGACAGGGCGAAGAGGGACTTGAAGCTAGTACAGTCGGTTTGCAAATCGGTCACTTCATCATCCGGGACGCCCCAGCGGGTTTTATTGGCGATTATGGCGGCAACGAGATCATCAATGAAAAGAAGAAAATCAACCAAAGCATTTGGGATATAGTCCAAAGAGAACCTCCTTTAGAAGGGAAATATAATGAGCTAATATATGAATAATTCAAATCAAGATTTGAGAGTTTCAGATCAAGGAATAAGCCGGAGCCGCTGAGGAGAATGTTGGATTTGTTTATGGATACTAGGCTAAAGGATCTCGCGGGGGGGGGGGTACAAAGGCGGACCCATTATTCTCTATAGAATAAAGCGTTGAGACATTTGATAAGGATTTGTAGTCAATAATTAGAGCTAAACGCATGAAGGTACTATATAGTAATATAGTTCTCTTTGTCAAGCGTTTT
>JAISCD010000045.1 GCA_031265825.1 Treponema sp.
ACTTGGGCGTCGGTGTTCCGCCACCCAGGTCCCCCCTCAGCGTCTTTCGTGTAAAGGGCAGCCAAAATGTCGCATACAGCCGAAACGTGATGTGAGAGTTGGGGTGGGGTGTCGCACCCTGCGGGTGTTTTAATTTGCTTTGACCCACCGTGTGGGTGGGGGGTAGCGGAAGACCCCCAAAGGGGGGCTGGAGCGTGGGGGGCGCACCACAAGGGCGTCTGTTTGCCGTCCCCCGTTTAGGGAAAGACGCGCCCCCCCTCCTACTAATGAATAGGTAGCAGTTAGCAGGTAGTAGGTAGTAGAGTGATTAGTGATTAGTGATTAGTGTTAAGGTGTCTAACAATGAGTAGGTTCCGCTTGTTTACAAGCGTAACCGTCAGGTCGGGGTCAGCGGCGCTCCCTTTCTAACAACACCCCATATGAAGTCGTCTAACACCCGAAGGGTGCGTTTAGGGAAAGACGCGCTCCCCTCCTCCTTATAGTATTGAAATAAGGTAAGATACCTACTATTATGGTAAAATGATAGTAAAACATTTTTTCATACAGTTGCCACTCCTGCCGTTGTGCCTGATTGGACTGTTTTTTCTTTCGGGCTGCTCTGCTGGAGATACCCCGGAAGAGGCGGCGTTTCAAAAAAATACCGCCGTTTTAGGCACGTGGTGGTGGGATACCAAAAAGGACGACAGGCAAGACTTGCTGGAATTTGCCGCGAAAAACATGGTAAACGAAATCTATTTTTCAACGATAGATTTTTCCGCCGACACCCGGGGCTTTATATCCCAGGCACGGCAAATGGGAATCAGCGTGTATTTGCTTGCCGGCAAGTATCAGTACATCGAAGACCAAACGGGATTTATCAACCTGATGGATAGTTTCATCGAATACCAGCAAAATGTAGGGGTGGAGGAACAGTTTTCCGGCCTGCATCTGGATGTGGAACCCCATCAGCATCCCGATTTTGACACACGGCGCGCCGCACTGCTGGGGCAGTATCTTGATTTTGTGATATGGGTCTGCGCTCAATATAAAACAAATAGCGCCCTAGGCGCCGCGATGAATCATATTGATTTTGATATACCATTTTGGTTTGATGACGAACTCTCGTATAAGGGAAATACCGTAAAACTGTTTGAGGCAGTGATAAAGGAAGCGGACCGGGTCTGTGTCATGTCTTACCGCGATACGGCACAACAAATATTCAATACCGCAAAAGAAGAGCTGGACTGTGCGAAGCTGAATAATAAGCAGATACTGTTAAGCGTCCAGACTGCGTATTCCCATGAAGGCGATAATATCTCGTTTTATGAAGAAGGCAAGGCCGCCATGTACAGCGAAATACACAAACTCAAGAATCTTTGCGACTATGACAATTACGGGGTAGCGGTTCATCATTTGAGATCATGGTATGAATTAAAACGAACAGGTAGCAGTTAGCAGTGAGCAGGGAGCAGTTAGTAGGTAGTAGTTAGCAGTGAGCAAAGAGAGGCGGGCGGTGTCAGCGGCGCGGTATCAGAGGCGTGGTGTCAGACGTGGGTTGGGGGGTGGCGGAAGACCGCGCAAGCGGGCTGGAGACAGGGGGGCGCACCACAAGGGCGTCTGTTTGCCATCCTCCGTTTAGGGAAAGACGCGCCCCCCTCATACACCGCTGAAGATAAAACGCCCGTCAAATAGAGCGCCCATGTCCTCTAGTAAGGAAAGATAATCATAAAATTTTCTAGTCGCCGTTTAGAAGCTGACGAATAGCGTCATTTTGCTGTTGAAGTTGAGTCGTCCGCTGTTGTAAGGTCTCATTTTGCGTCTGTAAGTCGTTGATAGTCGTATTGTTCGTGGTTATAGTCTGCTGAAGCCCAGCGTTCTGTGTCCGCAAGTCGTTGATGGTCGTATTGTTCGTGGTTATGGTCTGCTGAAGCCCAGCGCTCTGCGTCCGCAAATCATTGATGGTCGTATTGTTCGTAGTTATGGTCTGCTGAAGCCCAACATTCTGCGTCCGCAAGTCATTGATGGTCTGTTGCTGTGCGTCCAAACTATTCCCTTGATTCTTATAACTATTGATAGTCCGCTCGTTAGCCGCGATTGTTTTTTCATATTGGGCGTTTTGTTCCGTCAATGTCGCAATATTTTTTTCCAAATCCGCCATTCTTTCCTGATTTTCAGAGCCTCTTTCGGATGATGGCTCTGGTGGTGGCGCAAGTTCGACTGTTACCCCGCTGGACAGATTAGCCGCGATAAGGCTGGATAGCGCGTCAAAGCTTGCGCGGCGGCTGTCTTTTTGCGCTTGAAAGAAACGGTTCTCCTGCAATGACGGCGTTTCCAGCAGTTCCTTCATTGCCGAAACAGTTTCCATCGCAACGTTCCAAAGTCCAGATTTCACCTGATCGTCCAGAATGGCGTAATAACCGCGGAATTGGTTTTCAACAACATCAGCTTTCTCACCTTGGGCGGTTATTTTCTGGAGCTGTTCTTGAACTTCAGTCAAATCACTTCTCGTCTGAGCGTAAAGGCGGGATATTTCGTCGTTTTTGTTCTTGAGACTATTCTCTTTTAAGCGGGCTTCTTCCAAGATTTTGCCTTTTTCCGTTTGCAGTTGAACAAGCCGCGCCTGATATTCGTCCTTCTGTCGCATAAGCGCCCTTATTCTCGCTTCAATAGCTTCGGTAGCATCCTCTTTTTGCAAATTGCCAATCTCAACGTCAATGCTCGCGAGCTTTTCTCTAATATCCGCGATTTCCAAATCTTTCACATTCAATTGCTCCGTGGTTTCTTTGCGGATTTCCGCAATGAGCTGGCGTTCCGCGCCGCTAAGCTTCGCGTCTCCAGCGGTAAACGCCTCTTGTTCCTTCATTTGCAAGCTCCATAGAGTAATCAATCCGCCCGCTAAAACAAAGACAGCGACAATGTTTACCAAGAGAGGGAAAAAGAAACCGCGTTTCCCCGCGTTTTTTCCCATAGAAACCGTGCTTGCTAAGTTATTTTTAGTAAGTGTATCCAACTCATCGAGAATCTCCTTTTGTTCATCTTCGGAAATCCCCAATATCTTATCAAAAGTTATTTTATCCATAAATATGTCCTGACTCAAAAGTATACTGTAAAATCACCTATTAAACAAGAGAATCCATTGAAAATCAAGGAATTAAAGATGAGACAGTGGAAATGAGAATAAGGGATAAGTTTTCGCCGATTAGCGCGTCAACAAAATGACGCAATTTGCATATTTCATGTTATGTTTCAACGCCTTCTGCTAGATATGCCGTATAATCCCCGTGAAGATATATATTCTCTCTGCATAGCGGCGCGAAAAAGGCGCTTTCACCCCGTTTTAAGACGATTTTGTCCTCGTTTTCGGAAATAGTGAGCGTCCCTTCTGTAACAAGGATAATAGCAGAACCTTTCCCGTTTAATTTTTCCATATTTTTCAGAACAGAAAGCGAAAATTCTTTAGTTTGTGCGGGATATTTTATGGGAGATGGATACAGAATATCAGGCTTAAACGGTGAAAATTTCAGGATATTTAGCAATTCTTCTACGTCAATGCGCTTAGATGTGAGACCGCCTCGCAGAACATTATCGGAATTCGCCATAAGCTCAACACCGAAACCATGAATATAAGCATGAAGTACACCAGACGGCAAAAACATCGCCTCTCCAGGTTCGAGGTTGATAAGGTTCAAATACAGCGGAGAAAGCACAGACGGGTCTCCATTGTAGAGTGTAGCAAAGAAGGCGACTGTTTCCCAAACTTCCACGAAATTCGGACTTTTCTTGCAAAGAATTCGATAATTTTCCAATATATGGGAACTTATTCTTTTTTTTGTCTCTATGGGAAGCTCAAAAAGCGCCTGCAAAAAAGGCCGTAAACCATTGCCAAGAGCAACCTTCAGTTGAATAAAGCAGGCATCATTTAAGTCAAAAGCGTCTAATAGAAGACGGATTTCGGCGATCTCGCGGAATCCAACCATTGCTTTGAACGGCGTTAACGCGCAGATAATTTCTGGCTTATGGTTGGCATCTTTGTAGTTGCGTTCTGGAGCATCAATGGGAAAACCTACGCGATTTTCCTGCTCAAAGCCGACTATAGCCTGTGCCTTACTGGGATGCGCCTGTATGGAAAGTGGCTTGCCAGCGGCAATCACCTTGAAGAGGAAAGACAAAGGAGACCACGAATTTCGCTCCATAAAAGTATCCAGGCGTTCATCAATATCTGCTAGTATAGATGTTCCCGCCGGATGGACACCCATCCACATCTCTGCAAATGGAAGCGAATCAGGGTTTTCAATGCCAAGCATTACGGGAATCCAATCCAGCGATCCCCATTCGTAGTATTTTATTTGATTTTTCAGTTTGAATATGGTCATTACTCTAGTAAACAATTATTCCAATGCTTTATCAATGCGAGCTATCAAACTAGCGGTAATTTCTTCGGTTTCTTTTTCAGTATGCGCTATAAATTCATTATCCCTGGCTTGCCTATCGTAGACTCTCTGCAATTCGTCACAAATAAGATAACCCGTTAATATTGCAATTCTTAACGGATCTTTTAAGCCCGTTTCTTTTTGAGTAGTTTCTATTTTTAACTTGAAATTTTCCAACAGCCGATTAAGGTATTTAACATCCTCTTCCGCCGCAATGGAGAAAGAGGTCCCCAATACATCAATACGCAGGTTTGTTTTTGCCATAAACTCATAAAGGATGATCTGGTTTATACCCGTTATTTCCCTGATAACCGCCGCTATAAAACATATCTTTGTTATTTCCACTATTTTGAACAGACGGCTGTTGCTCCATTTTGTGTGTAACGGAGGTCTGACCAAGACTCTCGTCCAATTGGCTCAGTCTATCCATAACTGACTGAATACCGGATTCTATATGTTGCTGGTCTTCTTTGTAACTCAAAACCGTAAATTCAAGTTCGTTTATTTTCTCCTGAAGAACAGTCGTTTTATCTCTCAATTTTCTATTTTCTTCGGTGAGTTGTTTGATAATTTCAATAGATTTTTCAATCTTCACTTCTAACAACTTCACATTATCAAGTGTTGACATTATACCTCCAAAGCGACTTTAACTTTTGCCGCCACTGTTTTAAACGTTTCAATATCTTCTATCGCCATGTTTGATAAAGCCTTTCTATTAAGAATAATTCCCGCCTTGTTAAGACCATATATAAAACGCGAATAAGATAAACCTTCAGCGCGGCACGCCGCATTAATACGCGTTATCCATAATTGGCGAAAATCACCTTTTCTATCCCTTCTATCACGATATGCGTAAGAAAGCGCCTTTGCAACCGCATCCTTTGCGGTTTTATAATTTGAATGTCTACGCCCCCAATACCCTTTAGCGAGTTTAAGTATCTTTTTACGATGATTCTTTCGTTTTAACCCATCTACTGCTCTTGACATGAAATTCCCCTTTTTTACCCGTAGGGTAAAAGATGTTTCTTAATCACGGATACATTATGTTTTGACAGAATACCCGCGTGACGCAGATTTCGCTTACGTTTTGTCGATTTTTTAGTAAGAATGTGGCGAAGATTCTGCTTCTTATATTTTACCTTACCTGTTCCTGTGAAAGAATAACGCTTCGCGGCACTCTTCTTCGTTTTCATTTTTGGCATAACTCTGACCTCTTATTTTTTAGTCTTTGGGCTTAAAATCATAGACATGAAACGCCCTTCCATTGCAGGCGGCTTATCCATTACATATTTTCCTTCTATCTGTTTCAGAACATTATTAAGCACATCTAGCCCTAACTCGGTATGAGCAAGCTCTCTGCCTCTAAAACGAATAGTAACCTTTACCTTGTTTCCTTCTGATAAGAATTCTTTGACATGTTTAGATTTGAAATCCATATCGTGGTCGTCAATCTTAGGTTGCATTCTAATCTCTTTCAACTTAAGCAACTTCTGCTTCTTTTTCGAGTCGCGTACTCTTTTTTCATTTTCAAACTTGAACTTACCATAATCAAGTATCTTAACTACAGGCGGGAAAGCCTGAGGCGCTACTTCAACAAGATCAAGTCCTACAGAACGCGCTATTTCAAGTGCAGACTGTGTAGGCATTACACCTTGCTGTTCACCTTCGTCCCGTATGAGACGAACCTCCCTCACCCGAATCTGCTCGTTAATACGTAAATCCCTGTCCGACAAAAAGCCTCCTTAAGTAAATAAAACGTCCCCTACGGGAATCGAACCCATGTTGCGAGAATGAAAATCTCGTGTCCTAACCCCTAGACGAAGGGGACATAAAATTAGATATACTTTAACGTAAAAAGAAAAAAGTGTCAAGTAGATAAGAAAAATTTTTGCGTAAATTCGCTTTTCAAAGCGTTTTGAAAATATATTGAGCATATTCCACTGTTGCGTGAGCATTTATAACCTCGCGCCTAAAGGCGTTTGATAGGCGGTACTTTAGGTAAATGCTTCTATTTTGAAATAATTTTTCATGCCCTTGCTAAAATCTGAAATTATTGCCATAATAAGACATGGACCCTGCTAGTATAGGTCTTTTAGTTTCTCTTTTCGTTTTAATGATCTTATCTGCATTTTTTTCCGCAAGTGAAATGGCGTTCTCTTCGCTGAACAGACTCAAAATCAAAAACATGGCCGCTATGGGTGATAAACGCGCTATTCTGATTTTGAAACTCACCGAAAACTACGATAGACTCCTCTCCACAGTACTAATCGGTAACAATATCGTGAACATCACCGCGTCTTCTCTTGCAACCGTGCTGTTTGTAGGACTTTTCGGGAACGCAGGCGTAACAATCGCCACGCTTCTGACGACGTTCTTCGTGTTGATAATCGGTGAAATATCGCCGAAGGCAATAGCCAAGGAAATACCAGAAAAATTCGCCTTGTTCACCGCGCCGTTTCTGAACGTCCTCATTATCCTACTATTGCCGTTAAACCGTTTCATGGGCGTTTGGAAAGCGTGGATTATGAAGCTGTTCAAAGTGAAAGCCGATCATAGCGTTACCGAAGCCGAGCTTTTAACCTTTGTTGAAGAGGTGAGGCAGGAAGGGGGTATAAATGAGCAGGAAGAAGACATGATAAAAAGCGCCATCAAGTTTGACGACAGAACCGCCCGCGATATTTTCACCCCGCGCATTGACGTATCCGCCGTGTCTGCAAATGATTCAATAGACGTTATATCGGCTATGTTCCATGAAACAGACTTCTCCCGCCTGCCTGTCTATGAAGACTCCATCGACAATATCAAAGGCGTCATCCTTCTGAAGGACTTCCACGAGGCATTTGTAAACAACCGCGATGATTTCGCCATTGCTAACATCGTTAAGCCTGTGGTTTATGTAACTGAATCTATAAAGATCGCCAAGCTGTTGCGGATTTTGCAGATAAAAAAGTCGCATCTCGCGGTTGTAGTTGACGAATTCGGCGGCACGCGGGGCATCGTTACCGTTGAGGATATTGTTGAAGAACTCGTAGGCGAGATTTGGGATGAACATGATGAAATTATCGAGAAGGTCGTCCAAGTCAACGAGAACAAGTGGAGAGTACGTGGAGACGCGAGTCTTGAAGATGCGGTCGGCATTTTCCCTGTCGCGGCGGCGCGGCACACAACCGTAGCGAATTGGATTATGGAAACCTTCTTTTCGACGGACGGCGTTCCTAAAATAGGAGAGGGGTTTGACTTTAATAAACTACATTTCACCATAACAAAGACCGAGAAACAGCGAATATTAGAAGTAGAAGTTGAAAAAGCGGAATATTAGCCGCTAACCGCGTCAAGAAGCCGCCGAGCGAAGAAAACCGCGCGGACGCCGTCCTTTTAGTTGGTGTCAGACATCAAAGTCAAGAAAGTATAAGAAGAAAAGAATCATGTATATTCTTCTAGCTCTGGAAGCTGTATTGTTGACTGTGTGGTAAAGCTTGCTCTGAAAGTTCTATTGGCTACGTTAAACACGCCTCGCGTGTCGGGAACGGCGACTACCTTGGTGTCTGACACCTTTCGATGCCGCGAGTCCACGGGCCACGGTTCCCCAAGCCCACGACTACACTAAAATTCGCGCGAAAAATATGCGAAAAAGTATTGACATAAACCATCATGCGGTATATACTTCTCTCTAAAATGTTGTGTATATCCAAAAGGAGCATTAATAAAGTATGAACAAACCATATTGCGTGACGTATAATGCGCCGCATCTGATTAACCGCGACCCTAGCGTCGTTGGCAAGTACCCCCCCCCCCGCTCTTAAATTAAAGTACATATAAGTCTCTTAAAGATAATTTCATTTCATATTTAGGCGCATCCGCGGCAAGGGATATTGTTCCGCGGGGATTCCTTTTATCTCATAACAAAGCTGACTTTGGCTTAAAAGCCACGGCTTCTGACTCGAAAGCCGATCTTTCTGACTCAAAAGCCACTCCGTTTGACTCAAAA
>JAISCD010000060.1 GCA_031265825.1 Treponema sp.
GGGAGCG
Source organism: Treponema sp. (assembly GCA_031265825.1). Taxonomy (GTDB): domain Bacteria; phylum Spirochaetota; class Spirochaetia; order Treponematales; family Breznakiellaceae; genus JAIRKH01. The sequence continues at coordinate 8 of JAISCD010000060.1, forward strand.
ATGGGGTATAATCAGGGAGCGATGGGGCATAATCAGGGAGCGATGGGGCATAATCAGGGAGCGATGGCGTATATCCAGGGAGCAATGGTTCATAATCAGGGAGCGATGGTTCATAATCAGGGAGCAATGGCGCATAATCAGGGAGCGATGGCGTATATCCAGGGAGCAATGGTTCATAATCAGGGAGCGATGGTTCATAATCAGGGAGCAATGGGGCATATCCAGGGAGCAATGAGCAAAGGAAGATGGGCAAGCTACTACCTGCTACCTGCTACCTGCTACCTGCTACCTACTACCTGCTACCTGCTATGGCGCATAATCAGGGAGCGATGGGGCATTTTTGAGACAATTTATATCCGAAACAAGATACCGCGTTTTCAGCAACAGACAAGAAAGACTGCATACCGGGGTAAAAATCGGCGCAACGCTTATCTACATTGTAACGGTGGTTTCGTTTGACCGCCACGTCGTGGGGCGGTTGACGCCTTTCCTGCTGTATCCGATTTTAGCCTGTTCGTCCATAGGGCTTCCCCTTTCGGCAAACCTCAGGCGGTTGTTGCCTGCGTTACCGTTCTGTGTCTTTGCCGGACTTTCAAATCTACTGTTTGAAAGAGAAACCACCTTCACCCTCATGGGAATTGCCGTCAGCTATGGCGCCGTCTCCTGCTGTTCGCTCATATTCCGCGCCGTCCTATGCGTTGAGGCGCTTATAATCCTCATGGAGACGACCCCGATATACGCGCTTTCCCTCCAGCTCCGCGCCTTTGGGTTGCCGCGGATTTTAATCATGCTGTTTGAAATGATCTATCGGTATATCGGCGTGTTGAACGCGGAGGCGCGGTCTCTGCTTACCGCGTATGCGCTACGGGGCGGTAGCGGACGAGGCGTCGACGTCCGCCACGCCGGAAGTTTCGCTGGTTCGCTCTTCTTACGTTGCATGGCACGGGCTGAACGCATCGGCAATGCGTTGAAGCTACGCGGCTATTCGGACACCGAGACTCCTCTTGTTGCAAGAAAACCGATCAAGCCGAGCGATGCGGCGTTTTTGTTTTCGGTATGCTTTTCCTGCCTGTTGTTCCGCTTTGTTGACGTACCGCTTTTCATAGGGACGCTATGGTTCGCCTTGTTCAAGTAAGCGCATCGTATCCCCAGCAGACGACTCGCGTGCTCAAAGACATTAGTTTTCACGTATTGAAAGGGGAAAGTGTCGCGCTTATCGGCGCAAACGGCGCAGGAAAGACCAGCCTCTTGCTTGCGCTTACCGGTATTCTGCCGATCTGCCACGGTTCCATTTTCATTGACGGCGCCGAACTTTCCAAACGCAACGGACAGGTAGCGCAACGCAAGACCGGTCTCGTGTTCCAGAACCCTGACGACCAACTCTTTATGCCCCGCGTATACGATGATGTGCTTTTCGGGCTTCTCAACAGGGGAATCGCCGAAGAAGAGGCGGAAAGCCGCGCACGGGAAATGCTTGACCGATTGGGCATTGGGCATTTAGCGGAACGCTCCCCGTCTCGTCTTTCAGGCGGTGAAAAACGGCTCTGCGCTCTGGCCGCGGTGCTTGTAATGGAACCAGAGATACTGCTTTTTGACGAACCAACGGCTTTCCTCGATCCGAAAGCGCGGCGCACCGTGGGCGCTCTTATTCAGGCGCTACCACATACCAAGCTCATCGCTACCCATGATCTAGACTTTGCCCAGACCCTTTGTTCCCGCGCGTTAATCCTCTGCTCCGGTGCGCTTGCAACCGATGACGCTCCTGCGACTCTCTTTACCGATTCCGTACGTATGACCGAGTGGGGATTGTAACCAAGCTCTGTGGGGGACGGCGGCGCGTTGAAGATTGGGAACGGACTTGGAGTCCGCTCACGCGCCTCCCAACTTGTTTATCATATTTGCCTGATAACCAGCTCCAAAGCCGTTATCAATATTTACTACAGAGATACCGGGAGCACAGGCGTTCAGCATACCAAGGAGCGCGGCTAACCCCCCGAAGGACGCGCCGTAACCGGTTCCGGTGGGAACCGCGATGATCGGCGCTGATACCAGCCCTGCCAAGACGCCGGGCAAAGCGGCTTCCATACCGGCAACTGCAATAATGACCCGCGCCTTACGGATGTCGCCGAGACGGGAGAAAAGCCGATGTATGCCCGCGACTCCCACGTCGCAGATGAGTTCCGTCACACTGCCGAAAAATTCCGCGGTGCGTACCGCTTCCATAGCCACCGGAATATCCGATGTTCCGGCGCATACAACCGAAATCAAACCCTGTCGCTTCTGCGGTTCACAGAATACGCCGAGTGTAATGGTCCGCGCTGTTTCATCAAATACCGCGCCGGGAAAGGCGGCGAGAACGTGCGAGGCAAGCGTGGGATTCGCCTTTGTCGCCAGAACCGGTATACCCTGCTCATGCAGGGACCGTATGATCTCAAAAGACTGGCTATCGGTTTTTCCCGCGCAGTATACGGCTTCAGGGTAGCCGATACGTTCCTGCCGTTCCGCGTCAATGCAGGCGAAGGCGGAAATTGCGGAAGCCGACGAGTCGCTACTTCCCATTGCCCGGTTCCTCTCCGCGTATACGTCTTTCAGCCTGCTCCAGTGTGATGTTGTTTTCCCGCGCAAGCCGCGCTCTGTCGTCAAACTCAATCTTTGAACGCATCGGTTTTCCCCCAAGAAAAGCGGTTTTTACATGGACAATACCGAGCGGGCTTTCTTTCTGTTCCTCCGTCCGTGGCAAAGAAAGGCGGTCAACGCGGAATTCACGGAAGCCGAGCGTAGAAGAATGGACGAAAAATGTTTCGCGCACCGCGGTAAGTACTTTCTCTCCGCAGAGAGCCGTTACAATGATCCCCGGACGGGATTTTTTCATAGTACAGGGAGTAAATGTAACGTCAAGAGCGCCCGCGTCAAAAAGCCGATCCATCAAAAAGCCGAGCGCCTCGCCGGTCATATCGTCAAGAGCGCTCTCAAGCTGAATAAGCGACTCGCTACGCAACAGCGATCCCTTGCCCAACGCCTCTTCTTCACGCCACGAGACCCTTAACACATTCGGCTTATCAAGTTTCCGCATTCCAATGCCATAGGCGGTTTTCAATTCCATAAACCACCCGCAAGTGATGAATTCATCAACACAGGATGCGAGAATTGCCGCGCCAGTCGGCGTAGTCATTTCTTTATTGAAGCCTCCTGTTGTTACCGGAAGCCCCGTACATATCTTAAGCGTCGCCGGAGCTGGAACCGGCAGAACACCATGTTCGCAGGTAACAAAACCGCCGCCCAACTCAATTGCCGACGAGGTGATTCTGTCGGGAGCAAGCATATCAAGACAGATCGCCGCGCCGACAATATCAACGATGGAATCCAAAGCGCCGACTTCATGGAACGCAACCTCGTCAACCGGTACTCCATGAACCGTAGCTTCCGCCTCGGCAATGCGCGTAAAAATATCCAACGCCCGGTTTTTTGCTCCTTCACGTATGTCCGATTCTTTGATAAGGCGCCGTATATCTTTCCAATAGTTGTGTTCGTGATGGTGCTCGTGGTTGTGTTCATGGCGACTCTTCGTGTTACCGACCGTTACCACAGCCTTTATACCGGTAATGCCGCAACGCTCGTCACGGCAAAAATCAAGCGTCCAGCCCTCAACCGGTAGCTTCTGTAATTCTGAGCGCACATAATCAGCTTCAACGCCGAGATCAACCAACGCTCCCAACGTCATATCGCCTGAAATGCCGGCGAAGCAATCAAAATGCAGTGTTTTCATAATTTTCCTCTTGTTCCTTCTGGTTTTATACCTTTCAACGCCGCATTCATACTGCCGGTTTCATAACCGGAAAGTTCAAACGCGACGTAGAGAAAACCGACTTCTTTGATTTTTTTGGAGAGTACGTCCAGTAGCGCGGTATCAAATAATTTGCTCCGTTCTTCCGGCGCGGCTTCTATACGGGCAAGAGCGCCTCCCCTTACACTATGACGGCGCACTCTCACCTGACGGAAACCCGTAGCCGTGAGTATGGCTTCCGCTTTCTCAATTTCCGCGAGTTTTGCGGTATCAATAGTTTCTCCGTAAGGGATACGTGAGGCAAGACACGCAAACGCTGGTTTATCCCATACCGGCAGGGAACGTTCCTTTGAAAGAGCGCGGATTTCCGCCTTGGTAAGCCCCACCTCCCGTAACGGACTTATCACGCCCAATTCTGCTATCGCCCGCAAACCGGGGCGGTAATCGCCCTCATCATCCGCGTTGGAACCATCCAGCACGGTGTTGATAGCGCGTGTTTTGGCGTAATCAATAATAGCGCCGAACTCGTGTTTCTTGCAATAATAGCACCGGTCAACAGGGTTAGGCGCTACGTCGGCTTCAATATCAGAAGATCGCAACAGTACATGTTCAATGCCGATAAGTCCCGCGATACGTTCTGCGTCCGCCGCTTCACTCGCGGGCAACATCGGGGAAACAATCGTAACGGCAAGCGCCTTACTGCCCAGCGCGTCAAACGCGGCGGCACAGAGCAAAGAGCTGTCAACGCCGCCTGAAAAAGCGACAGCAACCGCTCCTTTTTCGCCAATGAGAGAACAGAGCCGCCGGTATTTTTCGTTTTGCGTCTTCATACCTCTCCTCTGGTAATCCGTTCTTTTACCGCGTCCACTGCCAGCTCGACAGCCTTGGCAAACGGCATCGACTCAAGTCCGGGTAGCGTAAAGTGTTCGTTTTTCAGGGGCAACAATATCCGCTCACCCGGAGCGGCAAGGATAGCGCCTACCATGTCAGGCGTAATTTCACCCATCATACTGTTCGGGATGACAATACCGATTGGTCCTACGATAAAATCGCCTAACCGTACCGATACCTTGATCGCGTTTTCACCGGTCGCGCCTTTTGTCGCACCAGCTTTGAGCATACGTTCAGTCGCACCAGAGTTCGCGCCGAGCGCAATAATATCCTGTTTCTCGTCAAGTGTTTCTCTCAGGCGTGAAATCAATTGGGCGCCGATTCCTCCGCCCATGCCGTCTATTACTACAATGGTTTTGTGCATATAGGATGATTGAAATGGAAGTTCATCTTCCGTAGTCAGGGGGATACAACAATCCGCTCCGCCGTCTTCATGACTGCGGGCGCATGAAATACGTCTTCAGACGTTGGATATGATAATAGCGGAAACCTATAATAATGTCAAGCGAATTGCCTTGCGGCTGCCTTATGGCTTCTAAACAGTCGCCATAGTTTTTACTCGCTACAAGAAGCGCGAAAACGTTAGATACCCTGTTAATTGTTGTAACGAGTTAGAACCCCTTGATACAAACAGAAAATATGATTATCTTTATCATAACAAGGAAAAAATGGAGAAAAACAGAAAGATTTCATCCCTATCGGCTAAGAGATGCGTACTCTCGCTCTTTTGGGATAAAATAACGAGTAAAGTGTGTTCGCCTTGCGTCAGAAAGATATTTTATAATTTTTTCTTTCGCCAGTACAAGGCGAAGCTATTGCGGAATGTACCGGTGGTCAATGTAGACCATATCCTAGACGAAAAAATTCCTTTTCTACCCTCAAAAATAAATATCTATCTGGACTTTACGGCGTTTTGGGTACGGGCGGCAAATTTCTTGCTGAAAATAGGGAGTAAGAAAGAAGCCGCGGATTTTGTGGCGTCCATTGGGAAACTATACGCTTTCGCCGCAGAGGTATATGCGAAACATTTGTCAACTACAAAACGCCCGCGTTACCTGAGAACGTTTCGTTTCATGTTGATTCACGCCTTTGATCCGCATCTCATGTGCATACCAAGCCTACACGTAATGGTGGTTGTGTTTGCATATAAGAAGTTTACGGTTTCCACATCCGCCTTTGAGAGGCAGAAAAGCGAACTCAAAGACGGCGCGCTCGCTATTATCGAATCGGTGCTTTACGTGAAACAGCATAGCGTTAATTGTGTAGCCGCGGCTTTCTACGCCCTCTCCCGTTTCGACGAGGCGCTCTTTCCTCCGCGTGAAATCAAGGCGCTTACCGCTCATCTCTTCACAGACGGAACGATACCGGAACCAGACGCGTCTCTCATTCGGGAACATATTTTAACCCTTTACAGGAAATTTCTCTCCGAAGGGCAAGATCAATCTTGGGAAAAGCCCTTGCTGGACTTTCTCGCCGCTTTCCATATAAACCACAGAGGACGCAAGGTTTATCAAAGAAAAGAATTGAAGACTTTACCCCGAGACGAGTTCCCTGCATCCTCTGCGGTTTAAATCTCAGAGTCATGTATTCACTAATAGATGCAAAATCTTTAACAAACGCCCATATCTGTCTCATGGTTTCCTAAAGTTTAAATTAAACGCTCTCCTATGGGGAGCTTGAGTCGGTTGTCTGGCAAAAAGGTTAAAAAAAAGCAAAAAGACCTTGAAAAGAATTGTGAAAATGGGTAGACTATCATATAATTTGGGATTGGGGGGGATTTATGAACGTCGAAGTTCTTGATGACAAAGTATTGAATACGACTCCTGCATATATCAAAGTTATAGGCACAGGCGGCGGTGGTTCTAACGCGGTGAATCGAATGATAGAATGTGGCTTGCACGGCGTTGAGTTTATTGTCGCAAATACCGATGTGCAGGACTTGAACAAATGCAAAGCCAATATCAAGGTTCAGATAGGCTCCAAGCTTACAGGGGGCAGGGGCGCGGGTGGCAAACCTGAAATCGGCGAAAAGGCGGCTAACGAGGACCGTGAAAAGATAGCGGACGTTTTACGAGGCGCGCACATGGTGTTTGTAACCGCGGGAATGGGCGGTGGTACCGGCACGGGTTCCGCTCCGGTAATCGCCCAAGTCGCACGAGAACTTGGCGCTCTCACGATAGGCATCGTTACCAAACCTTTCGACTTCGAGGGGCACCATAAGCGGAAGCTTGCCGATGATGGAATAGCCAAACTGCGGGAAGGAGTCGATTCGCTTATCGTCATCCCGAACCAGCATCTTTTAAGCATCGTGGGACGAAATATGCCTATCATGGAAGCCTTCTTTAAGGCGGACGACGTGCTTCGTCAGAGCGTACAGGGTATTTCAGACATTATCACGGAAACAGGTCTCATAAACATTGACTTTGCGGATGTTGAAACCACCATAAAGAACCAAGGAGATGCGCTTATGGGCATAGGCTTTGGCTCTGGAGACAACCGCGTGGCGGACGCTACTTCGCAAGCCATTGATAATCCGTTATTGGAAGACACATCTATCGAAGGGGCGACCCACATTCTCGTCAATGTAACGGGCGATCAGAAGACCTTATCCCTTACAGAATTCGACGAAGCCGTCAAGATCATCACAGCCAACGCGGACCCTAACGCCGTTATCATCTCAGGCGCAAGCTACGGCGACGATATGGACGACAAGATAAAGGTAACGGTCATCGCCACAGGATTCCAAACCAAAACCGTAAAATCACCCATAAAGCAGGGCGAGCCTGCGCCAGAAAAGAAGGGCGGCGACGTAATATCAGGACGCGATTGGGAAAATTTGATCGGAGGACGCTCTAAACCCACAGAGTTTTACACGCCCAGAAATACCTATCCCGCAGACCTCGACGAGCCAGCTTTCTTCCGAGCGAGAAAACATACCCAAAACAACGAAGGATAGCGAGGATAGTAATGAAGAAACTATTCTTGGTATTGGCGACGATGTACCTCTTAGGTGGACGTCTTTACGCGGACGGCGGGACCTTGGATGAAGGCGTCCGACAAATCGCCCAAAAAATCTCCGATAAACTTATCACGCGATTTTTAGACGAGACGGGTATCGTTTCCAATAAGAAAATAGCAGTCATAAACATCGAATCAGATTCAGATAAATTCTCAGAGTACATTATCAACCATTTGACGGCTGAATTCATAAATAACAAAATAAGCGTTGTGGAGCGCAATAACGAAGCTCTTGAGAAAGCTCACGCCGAACAAGCCTACCAAGCGTCAGGCGCGGTGAACGACAGCGAAGCGCAATCTATAGGCAACGAACTCGGAGTGGGGAACATAATCACCGGCTCTTTTAGGGAAATAGACAAGAAGTCCTACGAACTATCTATCAGAGCCATCAACGTTGGAAGTATGGGGATCGAAGCGATAGAAATGGTAACCATCTCTAAAGACGATAAAAGGCTTGAAAGCTTGCTTACCGATGTCGCTGAGACAAAGCGGCGCAAAGCAGAGCGCGCCGCTGAAAGACAAGAGCGGTTGGAGACCTTCCAAAAGCGTTTCAGGTTCAACGTAGCCAAATGGGACGAATCCCTATTCAACTACCGCCTCTACGATCTCCCGCAAATCGGCTTCTTTTGGAAAATGGACGCGGATTATAAGAATATGTTCATCAGGCTTTCATCGCCGATTTCTTTAGGTATAAAACTCCCCTATCCCCCTTTGATTCTCTCCTATGAATCGAGTTTCTTTGGCATCGGCTTTGAGCAATTAGACTTCATCTTTGGTTTTGATTTTGACAAGACGGAAGAAACGTCCAAGGTTAGTCTCTCCGATGAGTTCTTCTTTAGAGTGATGAATATGAGTATATGGGCAGGCGTGCCCATCCGAGGCAAAGGCGGGATATACGCGCTATTCGAGTTCACGCCCGCGGCATTAGGCGCGATAGGCGGAGAACCCTTCAGCGTCGCCTTTGGATTTACCGGGGGCTTGCGAATCACCTTCTCAAAATACATAAGCCTTGACGCACGCTTTGAACGCTATACCCTTTACGATAATATCAAATCCACGAGCGATTATCTCGGCGTATTCCTCAACCACAAGGTTTTTGGAGCCCGCAATGATCTGCGCCGATAGACTCATTGAAAAATACCTTGACCGCCTCGTGTTGACGGAGAGACGTTCCCCTCTGACTGGGGAAACCTATGGTCTTGAAATCAAGCTTTTCTTATCATGGATGAAATCCGCGGGGATCGATGTTGCGGATGTTTCCGCACAGCAAATAACCGACTATTTAGAGAAACGCCGCGAGGTAGACGGACTCCGTTCAACAGCAAAATCCCTCTCGGCGCTCCGCTCGTTTTTCCGATTCGTCATTGACGACGACATACGCAAGGACAATCCCGCGGATATTTTGGAAACGCCCCGTCCGAAATTCCGCCTGCCTGCGGTGTTGAGCAAAGAAGCTGTAGACAGACTGTTCCTCCTTATTGACACGAAGACTCCGTTGGGCGTCCGCAACCGCGCCGTTTACGAACTTATCTATTCCGCTGGCTTGCGCGTATCCGAAGCCGTCTCTCTTAACGTGAGGGATATTGACTTCGCGGAGAAGATTGCGAGAGTCTGGGGCAAGGGCGCTAAAGAAAGACTCGTGATCTTCGGAGAAACCGCTGAATTTTGGTTGCGGCGCTACTTAAAAGAAGCGCGTCCCACGTTGGTTGCGCCTGCGAAACGTCAGGGGCTATCGCCGCAGGCGTTGTTCTTGAGCAGAGATGGCAAGCGGCTCTCTCGCAAGAGTATGTGGCAGAACTACAAGGTCATCGCTCATCTGACGGGTTACAGTTCCAAACTGCACACGCTCCGCCACACCTTTGCCACGGAATTGCTCGCTGGCGGTGCGGACTTGCGAAGCGTGCAAGAACTTCTGGGTCATACGGATTTGACCACGACCCAGCTATACACGCACGTCAACTCACGGCTACAGGAAAGCCACAAACGGTATCTATCCAATTTAAGCGATTGGCGGGACTAAGTCGCATGACCCGCCACCTCCCGCGGCAAACCCCACCAAACGCGCAGGGCATTTTTCCAAAAACCCAGACTAAACTAGCACTCTGTTAGACTAAATTAGTACTCATCCAGAGCAGATTAGTACTCATTCATACTAAATTAGCACTTGGATTGATCAGATTAGCACTCGTATGGAGTAAATCAGTACTCGTATGAACTAGATTAGTACTTGTATAGAGCTGACTAGTACTCGGATAGAATAGATTAGCACTCATTCAGACCAGATTAGTACTCGGTCAGAGTGAATTGGTATTCGGATAGAATATCCTTGCGATACAGTGTTTTATTGAGTCAATTACCCCGGACGACAAACGGCGGGGGCCTGCCCTTCCCAGCCTTGATTGAAATATTGACAATAATTTACTTAGTATTGTACAATAAAACAATTTATGGAGGAACTATGAAAAAACTATTCTTTTTAGTGTTTTGTGTTTTTAATGTACAAAATATTTTTTCACAATCTCAACCTACTGTTACCAACACACCGCTCGTGTTTAGTTTTGGCATCTGCGGTAGTATTCAAACGAATATATACGATAATAATGGTAGTGATATTATCAATGGATATGGCGGACTAGGGCTGAGAACAGACATGAGTATAGAATTATCAAGATTTATTAGTTTCCTCTGGGGAGGAGATATAATATGGTTGTCAATCAGGACGACAAATGGTTACGATATTTATAAAACTACCTTTACGGATGTTGAAAATATTGAAGATTCACGGGAAGTGGTTGAAGGTGCTGGTTGTTTGGGAGGTTCAATATATATGGGTTTGTCTTTTAAATTGCCTGTAAATAAATATTCTGGGTTATTAACGGCTATTGGTCTTCAATGTTCTTGGCAGGAAGAAAAATCACTCATAGATATTGAATATACCAATATGGAAATATTAAAAAAGGTGGATTTTAATAAAAAGACGACAGATGTTGGCCCCATGATTGATATTTCATTCTATACAAATCATAATAATTACAAAAATAGTGCTTTTTCTGTGGGGATTCATGGTTCTTTAGCGTTATTTAGGGGCGAAGAAACATATATAAATACAGACAGGGTATATTTAGGAAATAAGTATATTGGATTTGAAATCATGCCTTATATATCTTGGAACTTTAAATGAAACGGGGCTATGCTGTGCATAATAGTTTTATACGCAAGGGCTGATCGCCTTATCTATTTTGAAACGCCAAGAAAATACCTAACCTGTCTGTGCCTTTTACCGTATGCTTTTTCCCTTTCCCATACTGATAGACTGTTATTTCAACATCATTGGAATCTAAAGAGGTTATGTTTATGGTAACAACTTCCGTTGGTAATACTGAAAATTTATATTCTTCTCCCATATTCATGTTTCTTGTTTCATCTTTTGTTATGGTTTCTTCTGGTATGACTGGCTTATCATAATAGTCTATCTCTTTTTTGGGATTATACAGCGAGTTATAGTCATACAAATCTTCATTGACTTTCCCGTTTATTTTCACGACTGCCTTACCCGAAGATATTTTGATGCTGGCGTCCCTTGTAAATGACGCAGATGAATATTTTGAAGCTAGGCAAGAATTACATAATACCAAGGATAAGATAAAAATGCCGATAACATTGCTTTGATTGATCATTTTATTTCAACTCCTCTTTATATATTCATTGGTTTTTGGGCTTTTGTCAATACTTTTTGAAGAATTACCGTGAAATTCTTAAAAACACAAAAGCAAAATCCACGAAGGCTCCTTATAGCGGCTGAGTTTCTCCCCGCGGTTGAAACATCAGCGATAAGAGTATACTCAAGCAGAAAGCAAGCGTGGAAAGCCGCCCGGTACAACGTGGAGTCTAATATCCCACACATAAGGACGGAGAGGTTTATACGGTATCCAGCTTTTCTCAAAAAATTTTATGTAAAAAGCGTGAAAATCCTCTTGCAACAAAACATATAATATG
>JAISCD010000073.1 GCA_031265825.1 Treponema sp.
TGACTTTGGCTTAAAAGCCACGGCTTCTGACTCGAAAGCCGATCTTTCTGACTCAAAAGCCACTCCGTTTGACTCAAAAGCCACTCCGTTTGACTCAAAAGCCGTCCCGTTTGACTTAAAAGCCACGGCTTCTGACTCGAAAGCCGCTCCGTTTGACTCGAAAGCCAGCCCGTTTAACTTGAAAGCCACGGCTTCTCACTCGGAAGCCATGACATATATTTTTAGCATAACACAGGAGGAAATTAACAATGAGTAACGATTGGTTGCCATCTAGCCGCATATTTGTCATAACGATGTGCCGCAACTGGATGGCATATATGACTTTGGACGTGCGTACCACTTTGGGCGTGCCGGCGGAGCAGTTCACCGCGCTGACGACCCTCTTTGAGACCGCGGAGGCGCTCTTGCAAAAGTCTATGGACGATGCGGAGCGCACCCATGTGATCACGGTGGAGTGTCAAGTGGCGTTCATGGCGCTGAAGGAGAAGATGCGCTTCTTCCGAGACCGCTACTTCAAACTGCCGCCGCTGACCGAGGGTGATTGGGCGGCGCTGGGCTTCCGTCCACGAGACACCCATCCGACGCCGATCCCTGCGCCCGATGGGGTGCCTGCGGTGTCCTTGAGCTATCCCGGCGGACCCCACGCGCTGACCGCGCACCTGGGACCTCTGGCAGGCACGCGGGAGCTTGACCCTGACAGTGACTACGGCTACACGCTCTACGTGGGCATCATGCCGCCGGGCGGCGCGACGTTGGAACAGGCGGCGTCTGAGAAGCACTATTTGATGAAGGCGCCCGCGGATGGGAAGGGCTTGAGGCATCTGCGGTTCACGCGGCGGCAGAAGGAGAAGCTTCTATATTGACGCGGAGGACGGAGGCAAGACGGCGTATATCTGTTGCCGCTACGAGAATCAGAAAGGAGAAGTAGGGCAGTGGGGTCCGGTGGCTTCGGCGTTGATACCGTAACAGGTATGGAGTGTAATTTTGCCGGCGGGCATAATACGCAAAGGAGTAAATAATGAGAAAACAGATAGGCACCACCCCTAAAAAGGGCTTCAGGGTAAGGCGCAATGATGCGAGGGACGGGCGTGTAATCAGGAAGTATACCGGTCCCGGCGGCGCTGTTGTTATTCCGGCAGAAATATGGGGCTTGCCAGTCCGGGAGATTGGCTGTAGTACGTTTGAAGGCTGTAGCAGTCTTGCCTCGGTCGCCATACCGGACAGCGTTACGCAGATTGGCGAGGATGCGTTTAGGGAATGTAGCAATCTTGTAACGGTGAATATTTCGCCTATTGAGCACATATGGGGCAAGAACAGCTTCGACGGTTGCTCCAAACTCAGCCGTGCGTCCCATGAGGCGCTCAAGAAGGCACAGAACATTAAAGTGTCAATTGGATTTTGAAGATCGCGTTGGGTAACGCAGGAGTGCCTGACACCATTTTTAACAAGCCTTGCGTCCCAGTCGACGCTCAAGAGAGCGGGGTATACAGGCGGTTTTTAGGTTTTTTCGGTACGCGGCGCGGGCTGTCAGTTACGAGTCGTGTACCGGTGTTTTAGTTTCCGTCTGCCGCAAAGCGGCGGGCGGGTAGATTTTGAAGATCGCGTTAAGGATGCGATAAAGGAATGGTGATGAAACCTATTAGGGTTTTGGCGGTATGCGGCGCGGGCTGTCAGTCATGCGCCGTGTACCGGGTGTTTTGGCTTCCGTCTGCCGTAAAGCGGCGGCGGGTAGATTTTGAAGATCGCGTTAAGGACGCGATAAAGAAGTGGTGATGAAACCTATTAGGGTTTTACAGTATGCGGCGCGGGCTGTCAGTTACGAGCCGTGTACCGTGTTTTAGTTTCCGTCTGCCGCAAAGCGGCGAGCGGGTAGATTTTGAAAATCGCGTTAAGGACGTGATAAAGGAGTTTTTATGGGATTGCTTGATTTACTATTTAAAACACTTAGTGATAATGATAAGGAAAATCGTAAGATAAAGAAAATGGACAGACAAGATGCAAAATGGAGGAAAGAAAGTAAGAAAAAATGGGACGAAATACAGAAAGACATGATGAAAGGCAAGAAAAAGGGAGGGAAGAGATGATAGAATATCATGGGAATAGATGCAAATTGATTTGTAACGAATATGGAGAATATATTTGGTTTGACAGCAATCGTGAATGTAGGGATTTTATTCATAATAATGATGAAGGTTGGATTTTTGAAAATATGATAATGAAGGGGTGGAAAACTGGTGTCCCGATTGTAGTGACTGAGGAGGTTGACTATGTGTAGTTGGTCTAATTGCAAATGCTGTAAAGGTTGGAATGATAGAAAAGGTTATCCTATTTGTAAGGTAAATCATCCAGATGACTTTGATAAAGATAATCCTTGTCCTGATTATTGGCCTAAAGATTGGAATTGGGAAGATTCGGAGGATAATTAATTAACCGCCCACCCTCCATGACGCGGTGCTTCAAAGGAGACATGCTATGACATAAGGTAGAAAAACAGAAAACGGAGATTTGTTTGTATACGAAATTGTATTCGTATAAATCTAGTTAGAGGCTCGCTTAATAATAACTCATTTTATTACAATAATTTATTAGAGTTTTTCAAGGATAGTTCTACAAATAATTTACAAATCATAGGATTATTCTATCATCTCTTATCATCTTTTAGCATTTTCGGTATAATAAATAAGGTACAAGGAGTAGTCAATGAAGACAGAAGTAATTAAGAATGAGTTTGAAGAAACGCCGTGGGCGGTAGACAAGATAGACCGGAAGTATCTGCGGTATGTCCAGGAATTCCAGGGGGCGGCCGTGGAGGATGCCTTCAATGCGTTCCGCACGAAAGATATAAACGCTATCGAACAAGCCCTTAAAAACCTTGCCGATTCGCAAAATACGGCTCTGTTTCTGATAGGGCTTGGGGCAATGATTATTGAAAGGGAAAAACTTTTTATCAAAGCCGGTTATGTTTCCTACATAGAGTACACACAACATCTCTTTGAGGAGTACGATATACCGATTTCTACCGTAAGCGATTACAAGATTATTATGGAGCGGTATATAGACAACTATAAGGCATTGTCAAAAGCGGGTTTCCGGCTTCTGCGTAACGCAAACAAATTGCGGTATCTTGACGATGCTCTTGCCAACCATGACGCTGTGGAGGTGTATGGCAGAATTGCTAACGATACTTTTAGGGCATTCCGGGACTGGGCCAAAAAGAAAGCCATTATCCACAAGCCGGGTCCTGACTATTGGGTAAACGCAAAAATCGAGGATAACGTTCTCTTTGTGGACGGCGTAAGTATTCTCAATTTCCCTGAAGATTTAGACGAAACCCATCGGGAATTGGTTAAAAATGACTTGCAAAAAACCTTTTCAATCCGCAAGGGCGGCAATCTTCCCTTTATCATAGAAACATACGATACAGGGGAGCAATTGTCTCTTGAAAACCACTTAAAGAGAATAAGGGAGAAAAAATAATCAAGCGCCAACATCAATTATGCCATATAAGGCTGAGTTGGTTGATAGTCTTTTTATCTGGGCAAGCAAGGATTTATTATCGGACGTACGGTTTTGGAAAAGTAGACTAAAGATTTCTTCCCCATTCATGACTCTCAAAAGCTATGTAGTAGTTTCTACTCGCCATTTTTCCAGCGGCTGTCTAGCCGCCCCCGCTCCTCTTTTCAGGCGGCGCTTCGGCTATCCTCCTCTGTCCACCTGTTTTTATTTCACTAATAATTCAGAAGCTCGTATAGAATAATTCTTGATTTTTTCAGTAAATTCCAAACGATCAAGATAATTGTCTTCTCCACCGAGATTCAATATCTTCTCATATCGACTCTCATTCGGAAGTTCCAGCAAATCATTGAATATAACATCTCTTGCAGCCTCAATTTTATTTTTCTTTAAATAAAACCGCTGCTCATAAAACGTAAGTAGCAAAAGCCGCCTTTTTAAGCAGTACTGGAACGTAATATGGTTGATTTTGCTGGGATTCTTTGTTAAATCGTCGATGTCGTCATATAATGAAAAAAGACTATCCAGCAACGTTTGGCAAGCGTCATGCCATTCGCGCTTTCTACTGTAAATCGCTTGAACAGATGGAACAATCAGCGCGATGAAAATCGCCACTATCGCTATTAGATCGGAAGTCTTCATATTTTACTCTACTTTTTCTGCACGTATTTATTCAGTTTTTCCAGCCATATCGGATCCATATTGAGAAAAGAAATGTTCTTGAGTCTTTCTTTATTCTTTTTATCGAAGCGGATGGCGCCTCCAAAACTCTCTTCAAGAAAAGAGGGAGAATATACGACGGTGCCCTCAAAATCTACAACCGCGCTCTCCTCGTCTTTCAAAGATGCGAGCCACGGCAAAAGATATTCCTCTCTGAATTCTTCACCGGAGGCTTCTCCCAGCTCTTTATACCGCGGCCCTTGAAAACGGTATTTCTGTGATCGCTCACAAACAACCAGCGTTTTAATTTGTCCGTTCATATCTTCTTTCCTTCTTTCAAAGTATACTGTATGGGAAAAGAAAATGCAACCATTGTTCCTTCAAGATATGTCTTCCTATCCACGCCGCTTTTTTCGTCATCTGTGGAAAAATAGCCGTAATCGCTATAGATGTCAAGCCGTCCGTCATTAGACTCCAACAGCTCTATCGCCGTTTTCAGCCCTTCTCCGCGTCCGGCTTTCTTGTCCGCTCCGCTTCTTCCCTGAGTTGCCAATATAATCATCTGTGAATCGGTTTTATTAAGGTCGACTACTTTATGCCAAATTTTGGGGCTTTCCTTCATGCGCGTTTTTATTCCCACTCCTTTGTCATAAACACAAAAGTTAAAACTTTTTGTGTCAGGATATTCTCCAACCCCCAGATACCATCTCTTGAACGCAATGGCTTCTTTATTACCAGTATATGCGTGTTCTTTACAGTTATTAAGCGTCTCCGCGACCGACGACGCGATATTCGCAGAATTAGGAGACATCGCATGGCTACCGTTCCAACACCTTGGAATGATTTCTTCATGCAACAACCTGCTGAAATTGAGGTTGTCTTCTTGTTCCCAACTTTTAATCTGCCAACAGTCTATATCTTTATAATGATGATTCTTAACATCTTGATACCGTGCTATCTCCAAATAATTAAAAATAGCCCGTATTTTTGCGCTATTCGGACTGCGCATTCTTGGCTTCACATCATGTGTTATAAGAAATTCGTCAAAAAACGATTTAAGGAGAAGCCCGCAGGCAAGGTTGACAGACTCTATTTTACGCATATCCAATACAGTTTCAGGATTATTCATAACCGTATTCAATGAATTCAATATTTCATTGAGACATTCATCATTCATAGAAAGACGCCCTGCCAGTTCTACCGTTTCATAACGGAAATATTGCGCTTTCGTTAAAGAAGAGCCGAAGCAACCTTTAAACCTGCGATACCGTTCAGGGTAATGTCTTTTCGCCATTTCCCTTCGCCTCCATTATAAAAAACAACCTTTTCATCAAAAGCCTCCACTCTTAGTATAACATGATATTTCGCTTTGGTCAAAACGCCTCGCCGCTGTAGATTCGTATATTTATTTTGCCATATAGAGAGATATATCTGTTTAGTCATCCTCTCACACGCCGCCTATCGCCGTCTCCACCACCACGCCTTCCGGTATATGTCACCATTGAGCCAGCTTGTTTACGCTTCCGGCTGGCCAGGTCATTCCGCTACGCGCCATTCCCACGCCGTTACTCCGGTACATTTTGTCCGCCTACGACGGGTGGACAAAACATCGTAAATAGCCTGAACGTT
>JAISCD010000017.1 GCA_031265825.1 Treponema sp.
GGAAGATGGGTCAGCGGATTTGCGATACGTGGAGGCAGTCGCCCGCGAAATCGGGCGCAATATCGAGCATTATACCGTGATTGTGGATAAAAGCACGGTTCCCATCGGTACCGCACGCAGAGTTGCAGGCTGGATACAGGAGGAATTGACGCTACGGGGCGGCGGCGCGGCGAAAACGCCTTTTGACGTGGTTTCTAACCCTGAATTCCTGCGCGAAGGGACCGCGGTTTATGACTTCACCCATCCTGATCGCGTGGTCATCGGCGCGGGTAGTGAAAAGGCGCGTATGATCATGAAGGAAATCTACCGCCCTCTTTACTTGAATGAAACGCCTTATATTGAAACCGACTTGGAGTCCGCTGAAATGATTAAATACGCTTCAAATGCCTTCTTAGCAATGAAGATTACCTTCATCAACGAGGTGGCGAATCTGTGCGAGAAATGCGGCGCGAATGTGAAAGACGTGGCGAAGGCGGTTGGTAAGGATGGGCGCATCGGCGGTAAGTTCTTGCACCCAGGTCCGGGCTACGGCGGTTCTTGCTTCCCAAAAGATACGGCGGCGTTGGCGCAGATCGCCCGTTCTTACGGTGAAACTTTGTCTCTCATTGAAACCACTATCGCGGTAAATGAACGACAGAAGACGCGTATGGTTGACAAGGTTGTAGCGGAATTGGGTGGTGATGTCGCGGGCAGGGTTATCGCCGTTCTGGGGCTTGCATTCAAGCAGAATACAGACGATATGCGGGAGTCGCCGTCTATCGCTATTTGCGAAGGGCTTGCGGCGAAAGGAGCGTGTCTGCGGGTTTTTGATCCAGAGGCGATGCAGGAGGCGGAATGGCGGCTTGCTTCTATCAAGGATAGCGTTGTTTTTTGCGCGGACGAATACGAGGCGGCTATGGGCGCGGATGCGGTCGCTATTGTTACGCCGTGGAACCAATTCCGCAATCTTGATTTAGCGCGATTGAAGATGGTTATGCGCGGGGACGCGTCTGGCGGGAAGTACTGTTTCTTCGATCTCCGCAATATTTACAAGCGGGCTGATGTAGAGCGCGCAGGCTTCGCCTACTTCGGCGTGGGCACACACCCTTCGGGTGTTTAAATACTTCACACCCTTCGGGTGTTGGACGACTTCACACGGGGTGTTGTCCGAAAGGGTGTGCCGCTGACCCCGTCATGACGGCTACGCTTGCTTTGCAAGCGGAACCTACTCGTTGTCCGAGGAGGGCGGAGATGCTTATAAGCGTCTCCGCCCTTTTTTATCCGCATGCTCGGCATATCAGAGGCGGCGCGACTGACACCGGGGCGAGCGGCGAGTGTCTGACACCGCCGCGTTGCCCGCGCCCGCCTTCGGCGGGCGGCGCAGACGGTGGCTGACACCGGGGTAAGCGGACGGTGGCTGACACCGCGAGCGGACGGCGGCTGACACCGCGAGCGGGCGGCGTAGGCGACTGACACCGCGAGCGGACGCCGACTGACACCGAGGGCGGGCGGGCGATGGCTGACACCGCGGGCGGGTGGCGCAGGTGTCTGACACCCCAAAACAGCAAAAAAAATCCCCTGCTAAAGCCGCAACTTTAACGAGGGGATTTTCGACTAACTACTACCTACTAACTACTACCTGCTAATTGCGATTACCGCTTCCGCTTCTCTTTCTCCTTTTCCTTTACGATAGCCGTGTCAAGCTTGTCAATGAGCTTATCAATAGCCGCGTGAAGATCAAAATCCGCTTCTTTGACGTGAATGGACTTACTCCATCGGAAATTCACGGTAGCCTCCGCAAAAAACTCCTTGTCATAAGTCAGAGTGATAAGTAAATCAACTATCATCTCCTCCGCATTGTGGATGCGGAGAAGCTTCTTGGTAAGATAGTCCCTACTTCCGTCTTTCAGTGTGAAATGAACCGCCTTAATGTCAGTGTTCATAAAAACCCCTAAAAAATAAAGATTGATACGTTTTATACTCTAAAAATACCATTTCCAAACCCTCACCGCGAATACGAAGAGCCTAGTCCCAACTCCTTGCGGTACTTGGCGACCGTCCGCCGCGCAAGGAATATCCCCCGCTCTTCGAGAGAATCAACTATCTCCTGATCGGTTAAATGGCGATCCTCTTTCGCTAACATCGCACTGATCGTAAATTTGACGCGCTCTTTAGAATAGGTTCGCGGCGTGTGCTGATTCACCGCGTTGGAGAAGAAATACTTTATACTGAATAACCCCCACTCGGTATGGAGGTACTTGCCGCTCGCTATGCGGGAGACTGTGGACACATGTAAATCAAGTTCACGTGCCGCGTCATGCTGAGTCATCGGAACAAGATTGCCCGGCCCCTTCTCAAAGAAAGCCCTCTGATGCTCCACAATGAACCGCGTTACACGGAGAAGAGTCTGGTTCCTTTGCCGAATCGACTGGATAAACCACCGAGCAGACCGCAGACTCGCCTTGGCGAAACTCCTTGCCCCCCGATCCTTTTTCCTCTCGGCAACCTCAACGAAGAAAGGACTGACGCTTAAAACCGGTATCTCTTCATCGTTGAGAATGATGCGGAATTCGCCATTTTTTCTGGCGACTTGCGCGTCAGGCAGGATGAAATGAGTTTGCGCGGAGGAAAACCGCCGTCCGGGAAAGGGATCGAGCGTCTTGATACAGTCAAAGGCTTCCCTCACCTTTCTGACTGAACACCCCATACTTTTGGCGACCCGAGCCAATTTACCCTTACTGAGCAATTCAAGGTAATCAAGCGCCTGTACCGCATACTTTGGCACATTCTTAAGCAAAGAAAGCTGGACACGCAAAGATTCGTGATAATCCTTAACACAGGTTCCAACAGGATCAAGCGCCTGTACTGTTTTTATCGCCGTTTCCACGAGATTCGGATCATTGCCTTGAAAGAGCGTATCTGTAGGCGTGAAGTTGAATCCATCTGAATCCAGATTCTGGATGAGGATTTCACAAAGCCGCCGAGTATTCGGGGTAATAGGCTCGAATTGTAACTGCCAAAGCAGGTGTTCCTGAAGCGTTTCAGATCGCGTCAGCACGCCCTCGATAAATTTTTGCTGTTGGTCAGACGCCGTATCGCCGCCCTTGTGGACGAAACCCGGGTCAGACGTGTTTTCAAAGTAAGCGTCTTCCTCATTTGCCTCAGCGTCGTCTAGGGAAACCTCCATAGGATCACCCTCCGCCGCAAGCGCGGGATTGGATTCGAGTTCCTGCGAGATTTTGGAGCGTAATTCAAGAAGGGGCATTTCCATAAGCTTTATAGACTGGTAAAGCTGGGCGCTCATGTTTATTTCCGTCTTTTGCGAAAGTTGTAAGTTCACAATACATTATCAATCTATTCCTCTGGTTTGTCAATAATTTTTTTGTTTAGAAAATTCAACAGAATCGCGAGCAAAAGAGCGTGTCCCGTTGAATTTTATCAAAAGACTCTTGCCAAAAAGGAATAAAACTGTTATAGTTTATATATCCCCATTATATAAAGAGGAAAATATGGACATACAGCTTCAGGAACTAATTGATAAAATTAAGAAAGACGGCGTTGAATCCGCATCCGCGGAAGCCGCGAAAGTGAAGACCAACGCCGAGGCGGAAGCAAAGAGAATAGTTGAAGCGGCGCAAAAAGAAGCCGCCGGCATAACCACGAAGGCGAAGGCGGAGGCGGAACGGTTGGAAAAAGCCGGCGCGGCTACGCTTGCCCAAGCATCGCGTAATCTCTTACTGGCTTTTCAAGGCGAAATCCAAGCCTTGCTCGACAAAATCGTCCTAAAAGACGTCTCAGACGCTTTTAATGAAGACGCCTTGAAACAGACGCTCCCTGAAATCCTTAAAGCATGGGCGTCAAAAGGAAGCGATTCCCTTGATGTACTTTTAAGTGAAGAAGACCTCAAGAAAACGCGGGCGTTCTTCGACAGAGAACTCGCGGATGTGCTTAAGAAAGGCGTGGAACTCAAGTCGGATAGGAACCTTTCAGCTGGCTTCCGCATAGCAAATAAAGACGGTTCCGCTTACTACGACTTTTCGGCGACAGCCGCGGCTGAAATGCTCTCGGCTTACCTCAACCCACGCCTTACCGAAATTCTGAAAACAGCGGCGAAAGGATAGAAAAATGGCGGCTTATTACTTTCTAATAGCTCAACTCCCCAGCATCAGTTACAATTCGCCTCTTCCAATGCGGTCATCCGCGTTTATAGACCTTTGTAAGACCAAATTGTCGTCTAAAGACGCGAAGCTCCTTAATTGGTGCGCCCTTGATCTCGTCGATGAAGGGAATACAAATGTTCCCTTCATCGATTCGTGGCGAAGCTGGGAGCGGACGTTACGGTTACAGTTGGCGCGGTTCAGGAAAGAAAAGCTTAAGCGGGAAGGCGCGAGTATCGAGCCGCCAGAGTATCCGTCAGACGCAGTCGCCGTGGCGAAAGCCGCGGTAAATATTGAATCGCCTCTTGAGGCGGAACTTTTTCTTGACGAAGCGCGCTGGCGGGCGATAGAGGCGTTTCAAGGTGTTGATTACTTCAACGAGAATGTGATTTACGCCTATCTACTCAAGTTACGCCTTTTGGAACGTAAAGCCTTGTTTAAGGCTGAAGAAGGGTTTAATGAATACAAGACGCTCTACGCGGCTATCGCGGAAGGGTCGGGGAATTAGGAAGTTTAGAATTAGGGATTATGTTATGAAAGGCAATCAAAAACTTTCTGACAATATCAATGATTGGGAGAATAGCAAATGATTGGAACAAAAGGAACGGTAGTCGGTGTGAACGGTAACATGGTGAGCGTCAAGTTTGACGGAACCGTGTCTATGAACGAAGTCGGCTACGTGCTGGTCGGCGATAAAAGGCTAAAAAGCGAAGTTATCCGCATCCGCGGCGGCGTAAGTCAGTTGCAAGTGTTTGAGATAACTAAAGGCATCGCGGTAGGCGATACCCTTGAATACACAGGCGATATGCTCGCAGTGGAAGTGGGACCTGGTTTGCTGGGACAGGTGTTTGACGGATTACAGAACCCTTTGCCCCAGCTTGCGGAAAAAGCGGGTTACTTCTTGGAACGCGGTGTATACCTCGACGCGTTGCCGGAAAAAGAATGGGACTGGACACCCGCGGTAAAGGTAGGCGATACAGTAGAACGCGCCGATAGTCTTGGTACGGTACCAGAAGGATCGTTCACACACCGCGTCATGGTGCCATTCAACCTTTTTGGAATCTACACGGTTTCTTCTATTAAACCCGCTGGTTCCTACAAGGTTCATGACACAGTCGCGGAATTGAAAGACGAGAAAGGTAATATTACCCCGGTTTGTATGTCCTTCAAATGGCCTGTAAAACGCCCGATTGATTGTTTTGAAGAAAGGCTCAGACCTGAAGAACCTATGGTAACACGGGTGCGCCTCATCGACACATTTTTTCCTGTAGCACGCGGCGGCACCTACTGTATACCCGGTCCCTTCGGAGCGGGAAAAACTGTGCTTCAGCAAATCACAAGCAGGCACGCGGATGTTGACATTGTTATTCTGGCGGCTTGTGGCGAGCGCGCAGGCGAAGTCGTAGAAACCCTCAAAGAATTTCCTGAATTGACCGACCCTCGTACCGGACGTTCCCTCATGGAACGTACTATCATTATATGTAACACCTCCTCAATGCCGGTCGCGGCACGAGAAGCATCGGTTTATACAGCTGTAACCCTTGCTGAATACTACCGACAGATGGGGTTGAATGTCTTGCTATTAGCTGACTCGACCAGCCGCTGGGCTCAAGCTATGCGCGAAATGTCAGGGCGTCTGGAAGAAATCCCCGGCGAGGAAGCATTCCCGGCGTATTTGGAATCGACCATCGCCAGCTTCTACGAAAGGGCGGGTCTGGTGCGCCTGAGAGACGGTAGTATCGGTTCCGTCACTATTGGTGGCACGGTGAGTCCGGCAGGCGGCAACTTTGAAGAGCCGGTTACTCAGGCGACTCTCAAGGTTGTAGGTGCATTCCATGGGCTTTCTCGTGAGCGCTCGGATGCTCGTAAATACCCTGCGATTCACCCGCTTGATTCGTGGTCAAAATACAAAGGTATCATCGTACAGGAAAAAGTGGATTACGCACACGGGTTTATGCGGCGTGGAAATGAAGTTGAGCAGATGATGAAAGTTGTCGGTGAGGAAGGCACAAGCCTCGACGACTATATCGTCTATCTAAAGGGCGATTTCCTCGACTCGGTTTATTTTCAACAAAACTCTTTCGACGAGGTTGACGCGGCTGTTAGCCCGGAACGCCAGAAACACATTTTCAATATTATCTTGCACATTTTAGCGTCAAAGTTTACATTCAAGGATAAAAATTCTGCCCGTTCATGGTTCAACAAGCTCCGCCAAAAATTCCTTGACTACAATGGTTCAGCATGGGACAGCGAGCGGTTTAAGGCGCTTCAAAAAGAGATTGAGGATACAGTCGCAGAATGTTCGTCCGATGTTGACGAGGTGGCAGAGAAGATTATTAACCAATAAGGAGTTAAGGGTAGTGAGTAGAGAATTGATTAATAATCGCCGTTTAAAGTCAGCCAAAACCTACTCTCAACCTCAAAATCATTCAATATAAAAGGAGAACACATGAAAAAGGTATACAATAAGATAGAATCTATTACAGGAAGCGTCATCACGGTACGCGCCGAGGGTGTGAAATACGGAGACTTGGCTGAAGTTGACACTATTTTTGGCACCTCTCTAGCGGAAGTCAACCGCTTGCAGGACGACATCGTGTCTTTACAGGTATTCGCAGGTGGGCGTGGCATTTCTACCGGTGATACTGTGCGCTTCCTCGGCAAGCCTATGCAGGTCTCCTTTTCGGACAGCCTGATGGGGCGAGTCTTTTCCGGTTCTGGCGCTCCTCGTGATAAGGGTCCCGCTCTCCGCGAGAACCTCATCCCTATAGGTGGACCATCTGTGAATCCTGCGCAACGTATTATTCCACGTCGTATGATTCGTACGGGTATCCCAATGATTGACCTGTTCAACACACTCGTCGTATCGCAAAAACTACCGATTTTTTCAGTTTCCGGCGAGCCTTATAACGAATTACTCGCCCGTATCGCTATGCAAGCGGAGGTTGACGTCATCATTCTGGGTGGTATGGGACTGAAGTACGACGACTACTTATTCTTCAAGGATACGCTGGAAGAAGGTGGGGCGCTTTCTCGCACAGTGATGTTTGTACATACAGCCAGCGATCCGACCGTCGAATGTCTGATGATACCGGATACATCTTTGGCGGTTGCAGAGCAATTCGCCTTACAGGGCAAGCAGGTTTTAGTTTTGCTGACGGACATGACAAACTTTGCAGATGCGATGAAGGAAATTTCCATCATTCAGGAACAAGTGCCGTCCAACCGTGGTTACCCGGGTGATCTCTACAGCCAGCTTGCGAGTCGTTATGAAAAGGCGGTTGACTTTGCGACTGCCGGTTCAATCACTATTCTGGGTGTTACAACTATGCCGGGCGATGATGTGACCCACCCAGTGCCGGACAATACAGGCTATATCACCGAAGGACAATACTACCTCAAAGGTGGGCGTATTGAGCCGTTTGGTTCTCTGTCCCGCTTGAAACAGCAGGTT
Source organism: Treponema sp. (assembly GCA_031265825.1). Classification (GTDB taxonomy): domain Bacteria; phylum Spirochaetota; class Spirochaetia; order Treponematales; family Breznakiellaceae; genus JAIRKH01. Next base: position 7,591 of record JAISCD010000017.1, read on the forward strand.
AACGGCAAGACCCGCGCTGACCACCGCGTCCTTATGGACGGTATGATTAAACTCTACTCGGCATTCAAAGACACGCTTGAAAAGAAGGCGATGGGTTTCATTATGACGTCATGGGACGAAAAGCTCCTCAAATACGGAGCGAAGTTCGAGAAGGAGATGATGGACTTGTCCGTGAATATCCCCCTTGAGCGCGCCTTGGATCTTGGATGGGAAATTCTCGCGGACTGCTTCAGTCCTGAAGAAACAGGTCTACGTTCCGAGTTGATTGAGCAGTTCTGGCCGAAAAGATAACGAATTTGCGACTGAAGAGATAAATTTATGTTCATCCGTAAATTCTTGATTCATAAAGCAGATATAGATTATAAGTTAATATGATATATAAAATCCAAATATTTTCTGAAGATTATCCGCTCGATAATGAATAGCATCTAAACAAAATTGGCAACGTCATCCTAGAAAATTGGATAATAAGACAAGAGCATGGAGGAGAAGATTGGCGAAAATAAAATTGACGAAGAACGAGCTGAAAAAACAAAAAGATTCGCTGAAAATGTATCAACGGTATCTGCCAACGCTGATGTTAAAAAAGCAACAGCTTCAGGCAGAAATTCGGAATACCGAGTTACGGATACGCGAGCTGACGCGGGAAAAAGAGCAATTCGACGAATCTTTCAAAGTATGGCTGGGAGTCTTCGGTGAAAAGGGCGTTTTTACGCAAGACATACTCAAAATTACCTGTGTGAGGACCGCGCTTGGTAATATCGCGGGTGTTCCTATTCCTCTGTTTCAGGGCGCGGATTTTGAACTCTTCGCCTATGATTTGGTGCTGACACCGCTGTGGCTTGACTCTGCGGTTGCCAAGATGAAGCAGGTTCTGCTTCTTGATATTGAAGTAAAGACGCTTGAAGAGCAGAAACAGCGGCTCGACCATGAGCTACGCATTACCACACAGCGCGTCAACCTCTTTGAGAAAATAAAAATCCCTGAAACTAAAGACGATATTAAGACGATTCAAGTTTACCTCGGTGATCAACAGACTGCGGCGGTTGTGCGCGGGAAGATAGCCAAACGCGGCATGGAGGCGAAATGATTGTTCCAATGAAGAAAATGTCTATAATTCTCACTGCCGCGGCGCAGGGTCTTGAGAAAATACGCGAACTTGGCGTGATTCATATTGAGAAGAAAACCGTATCTTCGGAGAGCCTTGCGAAAGCTGTTGACCAGAAAAATAAGGCGGAGATTGCGCTTGGTATTCTCCGCACCTACAAAAACGCCAAAAATGCGGAGCATCATCCTCTGGTTGAAGACGATATTACGGCGCGAGTTCTGGGTTTGGTGGAAAGACGCAAGACTTTGCAGGAACAGAAAACGTTTCTCCTCAAAGAAACGAGCCGCATTGAAAAATGGGGTAGTTTTAGCCCGTCGGCGCTGAAGGAGCTTGCGGACGGCGGCGTTATCCTTATCCCTTACGAGCTTACGAACAAAGCTTACGCCGCGTTGAAAGATGAGCCGTTTATCGTTTTGGCAAAGAGTAAAACAGGCGTACGAGGCGTCGCGGTGGGGCGGGAAATCGCGGACGAGAGTCCTTTTGCTTTGCCTGAATGCTCCCTTGCGGAACTTAATGATAAAGCCACCGGCATTGCCCAAGAACTTGGCGCGATTGAGGCGGATCTACAAAAATTGTCTAACAGTAAATCAATGATTGAGGCGGAGTTGAAGGTTTTTGAGAAGACCATTGAGTTTGAGACAGCGAGAGCGGGACTTGAGAAAGCTTCCCTTTCGGCGGATTTCTCCGTATCTTTCTTGACAGGATGGGCCCCTGTGGAAGCCGTCGATACGCTCAAACGAGCGGCTACGGAAAACGGGTGGGCGCTTGTAATCGACGACCCGGCGGAAGGCGACAAGCCGCCGACGCTTGTCCGCAACAACGCCTTTGTCCGCCTGATTGCGCCGCTTTTCAGTTTCTTGGGAACAATACCCGGTTATCGCGAATACGACATCAGTTTTTCCTACCTGCTGTTCTTCTGCTTGTTCTTTGCCATGATCTTCGGGGACGCGGCTTATGGTACGCTGATTTTCGCCATTACTTTTTGTATTGGTCTTAACTATAAGAAAAAGACAGGCAGAACGCCGGACGCTGTGAAGCTTTTCGGCTTGTTATCGCTTTGCACCATCGTGTGGGGCGCGTTGAACGGTGCGTGGTTTGCTATGCCTTACGAAAAATTGCCGCCTGTTCTACAGGCATTGGTCATTCCTCAATTCAACTCGGATATTCCGCTGTCGCCTTTCCCCGGCGTTTTGCAAAAACTTTTCAAGATACCGGCTGAGCAACCCTCGAATACGGCGTATTGGAACGTGCAATTCCTGTGCTTTACGACGGCGTTGATTCAGCTTGTGTGGGCGCATATCAAAAACATCAAGAAATTACTTCCATCTCTGGTAGCTGTAGCGCAGGCGGGCTGGCTTCTGATGATGATTGGGCTTTACTTTCTCGTTTTATCCATGCTTTTGCAGGTTGAACTGCCTGAATTCGCCACATATCTCATTGGCATTGGGCTAGGAACCTATTTTATCTTCGCGGAGCAAAACGGGGGCAACCCTATCGCCAATGTCGGCAAGAGTTTTGCGAACTTTCTCCCGACGTTTCTCAACGCGGTTTCCAGCTTTGCCGACATCATCAGCTATATTAGGCTTTTTGCGGTGGGGCTTGCGGGCACGTCTATCGCCCAGAGCTTCAATTCAATGGCGATAGGGGACGGTGTCGGCGGGTCTGTCTTGTCGGTAGTGCTGAAAATATTCGCGGCGGTACTGATTCTTTCGTTTGGGCATGGATTGAACATGGTTATGAACGCGCTTTCAGTTATTGTTCACGGCGTCAGGCTTAACCTACTCGAATACGCGGGTAACCACCTTGGCATGGAATGGTCGGGTTACGCCTATAAACCGTTTAGAAAATAGATTTATAGAAGAAATAAAAGTAAGGAGAAGGGAGGTTTTGTTAGAGGGCATTGCTTGAATGAACAAGCGTTGTCTGCTAACGATTCCCAATTCTGAAAAATAAAACTTGCGGTTCTCAGAAATGAGATTCTGCAAAGACTGCTTTTTAAGGAGTGAATTATGGATGCTGGATTAGTTGGACAAATTGGAGTCGGGGCTTGCTTGGGGCTTTCGGCTGTTGGTTCAGCGGCGGGCGCCGGTGTCGCGGGAATGGCGGCTATCGGCGCATGGAAAAAATGCTTTATTCAGAATAAGCCTGTGCCGTTTATTCTCGTCGCCTTTGCCGGCGCGCCCTTGACTCAGACGATTTACGGGTTTATTCTCATGCAAACCTTGATGGCGAGCCAGAACCTCAATGCCTTTCAACTGTTGGGCGTGGGGCTTTTCGCGGGTTTAGCTATAGGCGGGTCAGCGCTCGCGCAGGGCAACTGTTCCGCGGCGGCTTGCGACGCCTACGGTGAAACAGGACAAGGCTTTGGTAACTATATGCTCGTCATTGGGCTATGCGAAACCGTCGCTCTTTTCGTGATGGTCTTCTCCATGTTAGTCGCGTAAGCGGGTGACATTCCAAACGGCGTTCCATTTTTTCGGAACGCCGTTTTTTTCGCCCGAAGGGCGTTAGACGACTTCACACGGGTTGTCGTCCGAAAAGGGGACCCGCTGTCCCCGACCTGACGCTACGCTTATAAACAAGTGGGGTTCCTTCTCGTGGTAAGAAAAGGCGGGTGCTATCTCTGACATGATGCTTTAAAACACCCGAAGGGTGTGCCTGTAGGCAAGCGGGGCCCTTCTCGTTGTCTGACACCCTACTCACTACTCTACTCATTACTCTCTATTCATTACTCACTACTAACTGCTCACTGCTCACTATTCCCTATTCACTTTCATAGTATGAGGGGGGCGCGGTTTTCCGAAGCGGAGGACGGCACACAGATGCCCTTGTGGTGCGCCCCTCTGTCTCCAGACCCCTTCGGGGTCTTCCGCCACCCCCCAAACCCCTCAACATTTCTTTCACAGCCAACTGAACTCTCATAAAAGACATCTAGCACGCAATGAAAGACATCTATCATCCGATGAAAGACTTCTAGCGTCCGATGAAACGTGGCTGACACTGCGTGAGACGTGGCTGAACTCCGATGAGACGTGGCTGACACTACGTGAAACATAGCTGACACTGCGTGAAACATGGCTGACACTGCGTGAAACATGGCTGGCGTCCGATAAAACGTGGCTGACACTGCGTGAAACGTGGCTGACACCGCGTGAAACATGGCTGACACCGCGTGAGACATGGCTGACACCGCGTAAGACATGGCTGGGGTCTGATGAAACATGGCTGAATTTTCTTTACAGATAGTAATGTTCCAAGATGGTGGCTTTTGGTGTCAGACATTCCGGTTTGGATGGGGGGGTGGCGGAAGACCGCCGCAGGCGGTCTGGAGACAGGGGGGCGCACCACAAGGGCATCTGTTTGCCGTCCTCCGCTTCGGAAAACCGCGCCCCCCTCCTCATCCTTCGGGTGTTTTAAAGCGTCCTGCTCTGTCGCCTGTCGGGGTCAGCGGCGCTACCTTTCGGATAACAACCCGTGCGAAGTTGTCTAACACCCTTCGGGTGCGGGGACAGCAACGCTTCCTTTCAGACATCACATAGGAACCCCGCTTGCGAGCAAGCGCATCCTTCAGGTGTTTTAAAGCATCATGTCAGGGACAACGCGCTCCCTTTCTAACACCGCGGAGGCTCCGCTTGCCTGCAAGCGTACCCTTTGGGTGTTTTAAAGCATCATGTCAGGGACAACGCGCTCCCTTTCTAACACCGCGTAGGTTCCGCTTGCTTGCAAGCGTAACCGTCAAGTCGGGGACAGCGGCGCCACCTTTCGTACAATAACCATTGTGAAGTATTGAAACACCCGAAGGGTGCAAGCGTAACCGTCAAGTCGGGGACAGCGGCGCCACCTTTCGTACAACAACCATTGTGAAGTATTGAAACACCCTTCGGGTGTTTAACAGGCTTTGCCTGCTCTGATAAACATCACATCGCCGTCTTGAACAATGTATTCTTTGCCTTCAATACGGAATTTGCCAGCCTCTTTTATCTTCGCTTCCGAACCATAAAGAACAATATCGTCGTAAGAATAGACTTCGGCTTTGATGAAGTTCTTTTCAAAATCCGTGTGAATGACGCTGGAGGCTTTAGGCGCGGTATCTCCCGCATGAATCGTCCACGCCTTACATTCGTCCGCTCCTACGGTAAAAAACGTTCTCAAGCCCAACAAATGATACGCCGCGTGAATCAAGGCGGAGAGACCCGGCTTTTCTAACCCAATCTCCGCAAGGAAAGCTTTTTTCTCTTCAGCATCTTCGATACCAACAAGTTCCGCTTCAAACTTCCCACAAATAACAACAGCCTCAGCGCCCTCCGCGCCCGCACGCCGCTGAACCGCGACCACATACCCGCTCGGTCTGCCAGAGGCAAACGCCTTCATGCCATCCTCATCAACGTTGCACACATAGACTTGCGGTTTCATAGTAATGAAGTGACAGTCGTATACCGCCGCCTTTTCGTCATCGGACAGAACAGCGGAAAGCGCCCTGCCACCCTTCTCCAAAACAGCCTCTATCTTTCCAAGCGCCGCAAGAATCGTCTCCGCGAGCTTCTGCTCTTGCTTACCCTGAACTTTGAGACTACGTTCCACCTTGTCTCTGCGTTTTGCGAGAGTCTCCAAGTCGGCAAGAGCAAGCTCTACATTGATAGTTTCTATATCCGCATCTGGATCAACTTTGTTTGCCACATGAATAATGTCCGGATCATCAAAACATCGGATTACATGGGCGACAACTCCCACCTCACGTATGTGAGACAAAAATTGGTTGCCCAGCCCCTCGCCCTCAGACGCGCCCTTGACCAGCCCCGCAATATCAACAAATTCAACCGCCGCGGGAATCTTCCGTTTAGGCTTAAAAACCTCCGCCAAGTTATCAAGCCGCTCGTCAACGACATTCACAACGCCGACATTAGGGTTAATAGTACAAAATGGATAATTAGCTACTTCCGCACGCGAAGAGCTTAACGCCGAAAAAATGGTTGACTTCCCCACATTGGGGAGCCCTACGATACCGCAATTAACTGCCATAAAGATAGTATACCTTTTTAAAAAAAAGAGTCAATGAATGTTCCACCTATACGACATTTTGCGTGTGAAAGGTATATTTGTGGAATATACCTTATCAGGCATTGACAAACCCGTCAAATTGTGGTATAAAGTTTACTGTTTCTCTGTATATTCAGAAAGTATCAGGAGGTTTTTATGAGTAACCAATCAAGTGGTCTCAAAGTAACGGAAGACCAGCGACAGAGCTGGTTAAGTTTAACAGCGATCTGGATAGGCAATATGATATGCCTTCCCGCGCTGATGGTGGGCGGATTGCTCGCCTCGGGGTTTTC
>JAISCD010000028.1 GCA_031265825.1 Treponema sp.
TATCCACCACAAACGCAAACAACCCATCCCCTATGTGCGCGGTAAGCGCATCCACAAACGGCAAATTCACATGAAATTCCCGCATTTCAGACTGCATCCGCACATAATTCCGCCAAAAAACGTCCGTCAAACGCGGTAGAACAACCTCCATGTTGTTTTTTTCCAGATATTTCTCAATCTCAAAGTTAGAACCCGCGTGAAAATTCAGTAAGAATTCACCGGTTATCAAAACCTTTGTTTTTTCAGAGCCCTTATTGTAAGGGATTCGGCAAAAAACGTCGATTCCTGCTTTAAATGCCTTCACCGCGCCGCGAACCCCGTTATTCGCCAAGCCCGTTGCAACGCTCGTCATCGTCTTTTCAAAGACTTCGTCCGTCTCTCCCTGATTCTCCTCGTAAGGGCGGATTTTCAGACGCAGAGCCTCCAGAATATCGGACATGACGATGCCCCACAGCACGCGAATCTCAAAAAGAAACCCAAGCTTGAAACCCGGAAACATATTTTTCGTGTCGAGCTTGTCGGTGGTGATAATCGGCGTTTGTGGAAACCCCGCCGCGTCAAGCGCCTTACGCGCCAGCCCTGTGTATTGCGCGAGCCGACAGTCGCACTGGTATTTTCCCATGCCGATAACCACATCTTCCGCCTTATACTCGCCGCTCTCCAAGACGGAGAGCGCCTCGCCGATATTCATCTGCGCGGGAAAACAAATATCGTTATGCACGTATTTCTTCCCAAGCTTAATCGATTCGGGCCCGCCCATAGGCAGAGGCGCGACAGAAAAGCCCTGCCGCGCTATAGACGCACTGACCACTTGGCAAAAAGCCCGCGACACATTCGGAATGAGCAGAGTCTTTTTCTTCCAATCCGCGCGCAAGAATTTGACCGGATACGGGTCGTTAAGGGGGAGTATAGTCCTTCCCGCTTTTTCCTTCAAACGGCGGGTTTTCACGGTTTCAATGAAGGACTTGATGCGTAAATTAAGGGGACCGGTCGCCCTACTCTCGTCGAGCTTTAAGACGAGGGGCGACTTACCTGAAATTTCGTTTAAGACGCGGATGATCTCATCGGTCAAGACCGCATCGTGTCCGCACCCGAAGCTGACGATCTGCACGTATTCGAGAGACGGCTCTTCCGCGGCGATTACTGCGGCTCCCAACATTCGGGCGTGGAAGTTGTTGACGATCTCGGTACGGGTGCGCGTCAAATCAACGGAATTGATGCCGGGCAAGGAGTCGACGGTCAGCACGGGAATACCTTGGCGCGAGAAACACCGCGAAAGATCGTGGTTCACCATTTCGTCGTTATGGTAAGGACGACCCGCGAGAACCACCGCGAAAGGCGGGGCGTCAAGCCCGCTTCCGTCTTTAAGAACCTGCGTAGCCGCGTCAGTTAAAGTCTTTCGGAACAGAGCCAGCGCCCTATCGCCCTGAACGATGGCTTTATGCGTGCGGGAAGACGGGATGTTAAACGTCTTTCGCATGAAATCGCAAATCTGTCTGGTTCTATCTTTGGGCGTGAACCAATGAAAAAGGGGGCTGTCAAAAGGCGTATTCCACCGTTCCGCGGGGTTATCCGAGTATTCTATGACGAGGGGGTAGCCTTTCACAACGGCGCAGGTATAGTCGCTCAACGGCTCCTTATTTTCCGAAGGCGTACGGATGAGCATGGGCATGAAGATGCGGTCTACGCGGCTTTGCGCGAGGTCGCGGATATGCCCGTGTATGAGCTTTGCGGGGAAACAGATAGTGTCAGACGCGACGAAGGGCAATCCTTGTTCAAAGAGGCGGCGGTCGCTGGCGCGGGAAACCTTTACCTTAAAGCCCAAGGCGCGCCAAAACGTTGACCAGAACGGCATGGAATCCCAAAATTCAAGGCTACGCGGCAGTCCGATGAGGATGTTTTTTTCAGAGTCCACTCGCGTGAAGTCATAGTCTTGAAAAAGCAATTTCTCCCGCAGTTTAAATAAGTCAGGGGTAGCTTCTAATTGTTCGGTGATGAGTTTGACTCTTTTGCGGATATGGGCGTCGGCTGGGTCTCCTGTTATTTCGCCGCGTTTGCATCGGTTGCCGGTAACGTAGATCGCGCCGTTGGAGAAGGTCAACATGGTTCTGACGCAATGGTTAGCGCAGAACGGGCAAATCGACTCCCCGTTTTGTTTGTAGTCAAAGGCTTTCATGGCGCGGAGTCCGATGAATCGGCTGTGGAAGTCCGCGCCCGCCTGATCTTCCACGTGTTTTTTGGTGAGCAGAGCTACGCCGATAGCGCCCATTTCTCCGGGGAAGGGCGCGCGCACGACCGGGCGGTTGATGTACTGTTCCAAGGCGCGGAGTACCGCGTCGTTCTTGAAAACGCCGCCTTGAACCACGATTTTGTCGCCCAGCACGTTGAAATTCGGGACGCGCACGACCTTAGTGAACACGTTTTCGATGATCGAGCGGCAGAGTCCTGCCATAAGTTCGTCTACTTGTTTGCCGTTGCGTTGTTCAGTGATGATTCTGCTGTTCATAAAGACCGTGCAACGGCTTCCCAAGTCAGCGGGGTTTTCCGCTGAAAAGGCGGCGTGTGCGATGCCCTCGACGGGGACGTTGAGGGTCTTTGCGAAGTTCTCCAGAAACGAACCGCACCCAGCGGAACAGGCTTCGTTTAAGGCTACGTCTGTTACTACGTCTCGTTCAATGGAGATAGCTTTCATGTCCTGACCGCCGATGTCAAGGATGAAGGTTGCGCCCGGCGCGTATTTTCGTGCGGATGCGGCGTGGGAAACGGTTTCGACGGTGTGAAAATCAGCGGAGAGCGCCTTGAAGAAGAGTTGTTCTCCGTAGCCTGTGGTTCCCACCGCGATGATATTTAGTCTGTCGCCGTATTTTTCGTTGAGTTGAACTAAGGCGGCTTTGATGACGTTTAGCGGGTCTCCGTTGTTGCTTGAATAAAACGTTTCGACGACGTTCTCATTTTCGTCCAAGAGCGCGAACTTCGTAGTCGTGGAACCCGCGTCAATGCCGAGATAGACGTTTTCCGGAGCCTTGTCGCTGGAAACACCGCGTTTAACCCCGGTGATCTTGTGTTGCTCAAGCCAGCCGTCTTTTTCCTCTTGCGAGGCGAACCACTTCTTTTTAGGAGTATCGTCGTTGTCTGCGGAGAGAATGGGGGAGTCTAAGAGGCTGTCGGCGACCGCTCTTGTTAAGAAAGCTTGGGCGTCCGCGAACAAGCCGCCAAGGGACAAAGCCGCGCCTCGCGCTACGATGGTTTCTGGGGATTCGGGGCGGATTATGTCGTCTGCTGTTAGGTTCAGGCGTTCCGCGAAGACGCGGATGAGGGTTGGGTTAAAGGTGAGGGGGCCGCCTTCAAAGGCGATGGGGGGTTTGAATTCCAAGCCTTGGGCTAGTCCACCTATGGTTTGTTTTGCGATGGCGTGGAAGGTTGAGAGCGCGATGTCTTCCTTTCTTGCCCCTTGGTTCAGGAGTGGTTGTATATCGGTCTTGGCGAACACGCCGCACCGCCCAGAGATTTCGTAGACAAAGGCGCCTTTTGCCGCGTAGCTTTCAAATTCCTCTACGGGGATTTTCAAGAGGGATGCGGCTTCGTCTATGAAGGCGCCGGTGCCGCCGGCGCAGGCTCCGTTCATTCTCATGTCGGATGTGGCGAGTTTGTTTGCGACTTCGTCATAATAAAAGAAGATTATTTTGGCGTCTTGCCCTCCGAGTTCGACTGCGACGCGCGTTTTTGGATAAAGCGTGCGTACCGCGATGGAATTTGCCGCAACTTCCTGTATGTAGGGAATGTGGAGCGCATCCGCGACGCCTTTTCCGCCTGAGCCGCACACTGCCGCGCGAAAAACGGCGTCTGGGAATTCAGCGAAAACTTCTTTTAGCAAAACATGGATGGTTTCAGCCTGCCGCGCGTTGTGGCGGACGTAACGGGAAAAGAGCGTGTTGTTTGTATGCGGGTCTATGACGACGGTTTTCGCGGTGGTTGATCCAACGTCAATGCCAAGCCATAGGCTAGATTCAAGCATCATTTCATTAAATATATATAAAAAATGGGGATTAAACAAGGGGAATCTTCCGATGAGATTCATCGCAAGAAAAAATCGGTGTCAAAGGTCAAGCCGAAGCGGTGTCAGATGTTCAAGGAAAGAAAGTAAAAGATCATGGATATTATTCTAGCTCTGCAAGCTATACCGCTGGCTGTGCAAGAAAGCTTGCTTTGAAGGTTCTATTGGCTACCATTAGAAACTTATTTGAAATTTGTTTAACTATACATTAGCCTACCCGCGTGCCGCCCTACTATAACAACATACGTGTAGCTTACCTAACAACAAAAAGACTACGCTTGTTTGCAAGCGCATCCTGCTCCGCCATGCGTGTAGACTACCTAACAACGAGTAGGCTCCGCTTGTTCACAAGCGTAGCCGTCAAGACGGGGACAGCGGCACACCCTTTCGTACAACACCCCGTATGAAGTCGTCTAACACCCGAAGGGTGTGCAAGCGTAGCCGTCCCTGTCGGGGACCGCGGCGACCCCTTTCAAACAACACCCCCGTGTGAAGTTGTTAAACGCCCCGCGTGGAAAGGGGCTTGCGCCGCAGACACAAGCCCCAAAGGTTAAACGCTTGGAGCGTCTTACCCTATTACCGCATCCATAATCGGAGACCAGGGACCTGCTTCGCCCTTGCCGTTTTCATAGCACGCCGCATAGTAAGCGGTTTTTCCTTTTTCCGCTTCCGTGTGCGTTACGACATGGGTTGTTTTCCGACTAAATTTCGTCTTGGGCAGGTCTGCCCCGGAAACCGGTTTTTCTCCGCCAATCTGCCACGCATAGCGCACGCCGTACGCATCCGCGGGCTTTGACGTGTCATTCCGACCGCGATTCAACGCTCGCACCCGATGTTCAAAGTGATTCACCGTGTTATCCACCACGATGTCCGGCTGAGACGTAGGCGTTCCATGCGTTGTAAACGTAGCGTCGGGACTATGAATCCCCAAAGGCGCCTTATCCTTTTCCGTCATCTTCTTGTTGAACCGAACCGCGTAATTAGCGAACTCACGAACAGCGTCCACAGCTTCCTTTTTCGCCTCGTCCTTCGCAACACGATGCATAAGGGAATTTTCCGCTTCGTAAAGACTCCGCGCGTTTAGAAACGCGGTAATTTTGTTCGTGACACCCGTACATTCCGCAGAGTCCCAACCATACGCAGTTTGTTTAAGCGTATCCAATAGAATCGCCAGCCATAATTCAAAAAAATCAACTAAATCTTGCTCCCGATGGGGAAGCCAATCTTCTTTATGCGGCATATCTACCTCCGTTTAGTAATATAACACAAAACGAATAATAAGAGAAGCTCTTTTTTGAAAAATCGTAAAAATTTTTGGAAACCCCTCCAGAGGTTCTGGAAACCACTCCAGAAGTCCTGGAAACCACTCCAGAGGTTCTGGAAACCACTCCAGAAGTCCTGGAAACCCCTCCAGCGGTTCTGGAGACCCCTCCAGAAGTCTTGGAAACCACTCCAGAAGTGCTAGAAACCACTCCAGCGGTTCTGGAAACCCTTCCAGAAGTTCCAGCGTTGCCTCCAGCAGTTTAGGTTCTGCTTGTCATGCCTCTGCGGTTCAGTGTATAATTTTCTTAATGGACTACGATAGCATAGTAATTGGCGGGGGACACGCGGGCGTTGAAGCCGCGCTCGCCATAAGTAGATTGGGGTTTCGCGCGCTTCTCGTAACGCAGAATCCGGACCGCATCGGCGCGATGTCCTGCAACCCCGCGGTCGGGGGGTTGGCTAAGGGCAACCTCGTGCGTGAACTTGACGCGCTCGGAGGAGAAATGGCGCGTCTTATTGATAAAAGTACGATTCAGTACCGCGTTCTGAACCGCTCGCGGGGACCTGCGGTGCAGGCGCCTCGCGCTCAGGCGGATAAGGCGGTCTATCAGGCGGCGGCGCGTTCCGCTCTTGAAAGGCAGGAGCGTGTTCATATCTTCATGGATACGGTTGTAGACCTTATCGTGAGGGATAATGCGGTTCAAGGGGTGGTTACCGAGAGGGGGCATCGTATTTCCGCGCGGACGGTGGTTCTTTGCGCGGGCACATTTTTAGAGGGGAAAATCTTTATTGGAAGTTTTGACGCGGCGCAGGGGCGGCTGGGAGAGCCAGCGGCGGTTGGGCTTGGTCAGCGGTTGCGTGAGCTAGGTTTTCATGTGGGGCGGCTTAAAACAGGGACGCCTGCGCGTATTGACAAGGATTCTATTGACTTCTCGGTTTTGGAACGGCAAGACGGCGAGCCATTTGAACCCTTCTCTTTTTGGGGCGCGGGAGTATCGGGGCGGGTTGCGGGAACGCCGACCTCTGACACTAGCGGGGCGGGGTTAGGCGCGGGGACGCTATCCTCTGACACCAGCGGGGCGGAGTTAGGCGCGGGAGTGTCGGGGCGCGGCGCGGGGACGCTATCCTCTGACACCAGCAGTGCGAGGTTGGGCGCGGGAACGTCGGGGCGCGGCGCGGGGACGCTGTCCACTGACACCAGCCATGCGGGGTTGAGCGCGGGAATGTCGGGGTTGAGCGCGGAGGCGCTGACCTCTGACACCAGCCATGCGGAGTTAGGCGCGGAAGTATCGGGATTAGGCATGGAAGTGTCGGGGTTGGGCGCGGGGTCGCCGACCTCTGACACCAGCCGTGCGGGGTTAGGCGCGGGAACGCCGGGGTTGGGCGCGGAAATATCGGGGCGGGACGCGGGAACGCCGGGGCGCGGCGCGGAAGTATCGGGGCGCGGCGCGGGGGCGCAGTCCTCTGACACCAGCCGTGCGGGGTTAGGCGTGGGAATGTCGGGGTTGGGCGCAGAGGCGCCGTCCTCTGACACCTACGGTGCGGTGTGGGATGCGGTAACGCCGGGGTTTGGCGCGAGGGCGCCGTCTTCTGACACCAGCGGGGCGGTGTGGGACGCGGGAACGCCGCCCTCTGACACTCGCGGCGCGGGGTTGGGCGCGGGAACGTCGGGGCGGGGCGCGGGGGTTTTAGGGGGCGGCGGGAGCCCCCTAGGAGAGGGGGAAGCGGAAAACGCCGTAGGCGTTTGGAGCGGGGGGGAGACTTCCCCCTCCTTGCCTTGTGTTCCTTGTTGGATTACCTATACTAACCCGCAGGCGCATGAGGTTATTCGTGCTAATATTGCGCGTTCTCCACTGTATTCGGGCAAGATTCAAGGCGCGGGACCGCGTTATTGCCCTTCTATTGAGGATAAGGTGATGCGGTTTCCCGAAAGAGAACGGCATCATGTGTTTATCGAGCCTGAAGGCTTGTACACCAACGAAATGTATTTGAATGGATTGTCGTCGTCCTTGCCCGAAGATGTGCAGGAGGACTTTATTCACGCGATTGCCGGGTTGGAGCATGCGCGGGTGGTGCGTCCCGCTTACGCGGTTGAATATGATTATCTCGACCCGCTCGATCTGTTTCCTACGCTGGAGTCTAAGCGTTTGCAGGGGTTCTTTTCCGCAGGGCAGAGTAACGGCACGTCTGGTTACGAGGAGGCGGCGGCTCAGGGGTTTATGGCGGGCGTGAACGCGGCGCTGAAGATGGCGGGCGAGTCGCCGTTTGTTCTCGCGCGGAACGAGGCTTATATTGGTGTGCTGATCGACGATTTGTCCACGCTCGGCACTAAAGAGCCGTATCGTATGTTCACAAGCCGCGCGGAATACCGTCTGCTTCTTCGGCACGATACCGCAGACGCTCGGCTGACGCCTAAAGGCAGGGCGCTGGGGCTGATTGGAGACGCGCAATGGGAGCGGTTTCAGGAAAAGGCGCAGGGGGTTGAGGTTGCGCGTGAATTACTGCGCTCGCGTAAGCGGGAGAATAAGTCGCTGGAACGCGGCTTGGTGGATGGGTCGGTTCTTGTGGAGGATGTTCTCACGCGCGAATTGCCAGAGTTGCCTCGTGCATGGGTGTCCCGCGCCGCGCTCGATGTTCGGTACGCTGGTTATCTTGAAAAGGAGCGTCGGGTCGCGGAACGTTCCACTAAAATAGAGAATATTAGGCTTGCGCCTGATTTTGACTACAGGGGGGTTACGGGGCTTTCCGCGGAGTCTAAAGAGAAGTTGTCAGTGGTAAAGCCGCTGAATCTTGGGCAAGCCGCGCGTGTTCCCGGCGTGCGTCAAGGGGACATCGCCTTGCTCATGGCGCTCTCTCGCCAGCGTGTAGAAACGCCTATTTAGGAGAGGGAATGATCGCTGACACCAATGGCGGATACGATGGCTGGGGCGGGGGCTGACACCAGCGTTAGGCGGCGGTGGAGGGGAACGGTGGTTGACACCAGCGTCAGAGGGCGGTGGCTGGGGACGATGTCTGACACCGATGTCGAGGGGCGGTGGCGGCGGGCGAGGGCTGGTATTTCAAAGGTTTAATTTAACGGGATTATTGTTTTATCTGGCGTGTTATGGTATACTTATCTTAACGCGCCTTTTAAATTTACCGCGAGACTACGATACTATGAGAAGGGGCGTTGGGGTAATAATGAAGAAGTTTTTATTTTTCTATGCTTTAACAATCGCTCTGGGGCTACACGCCGCCTATTCCGAGGACTTGGACGAAGCTTCGGCTGTCATCGTCTATAGCCATCACGGGGAGGAAAATACTCCGCCTGAGTTGCGTCCTGAAGTTGAAAAAACCGCCTATATTGTCGATGCCGCTTTTTGGAATAAGGGGATACAAGCCAAGATTCCTTATATTAACAATAAGGAGGAGGATTTTTCCGCCGAGAACCTGACGCGGTTGTGCGAGGAAAACGGGGTTCGCTGGGCTATTACCGTGTGGACTGTTTATAACAACGGACGGCTTTCTTGGCGTTTTGGCTTGTTCGACGCGGTAGAAAATAGAGTACGCGCAAGCGAGACGTTCTTCACCCCACTCATGGCGGTTGGCGGCGGGGTTTCTATAGACAACACTATCGAAATCTCCGCGGAACGCTTACTGCAAAAATACGACAAGTCTTTTCCCGCAGTTGAATTTAACAGGGACTTCGCGGTGAGTATTCCTCAACGTTTCTTCTGCGCCCAAGACGGGGTTGAAATCCGCTACGGCGGCGAAGACGGCATTGTCGCAGGCGTTGTCAAAGACGGCAAATTGACTACCGAATCAGTGTTCCTCTTCGTCAGAAACGCCCCGGTCTTCGGCACGGCAACGAAGGCGGGTTACTGGCCGCGCTCTTTTACCTTGCCTAACGGCATAACCAACGAGCCTCTCACCGTAAAGCCTTTGTTAGCGAAAAATAGACATAGTTTCGTCCTTATGTCTGAATTCCGCGATATTTCAACGTATTCCGCAGACATGGGTTATAGGTTTTTCATTTCCCCAGACCGTTGGTTCCTCAAGTTTAGTTACGGGATATGGAACGCAAGTACCGCTCTGTCTTCGTTTAAAGACAAGGCTCATAGCGAATTTCGGTTCGGTACAGGGCTTTCCTTATTGCCAAAAAACAGGTGGGCTTTGCGGATCATAGCGGGGACAGGCGCATCTCTCGTCTCTTCAGGTAATCAATACGATATTTTAGCTGATCCGCTTTGGTTTGATGTGGAATACCATTTCTCAAGGTGGGCGTTAGTGAGCGAAATCAGACTACCGAAGTTCTTTTGGTACGATAGAGAAACTTTTGGAAAGGATAGAACCGATTTTGGGACGTGCATTTCCTTTGGAGCGATGATAAAATGGTAAACAAGTCTTCACAATTCGCTAAATTATTCAAATTGTTCGTTTTTATATGCTTGACGGTTTCTACTCTCCCTGCTCAAGAAGTTCCTGATTATCAAACGGCGAGTATGAATGTGTTGTTTCGCTTTACTATTGACGAAGATTTCTTCATCTTGGCGCGAGAGGCTGGCGACGTGGTATGGCAGGACTATACCGGACCTTTCCCCGATAAGGAATTTTGGAATTATTCCATCGAAGCTTCCTTGAGTAGTGTGGAAAACGCCGCGCAAATTCTTCGCTATATAGACGGTTCGAGTGGAGACCCTATCGCCGAAGCTACAGAGCAAAAGATACCGATCTTTATTGACATTCACGCGACGGGCGATATTGACGCTGGTACTCTGACTGTTCGTTACTCCATCCGCGAGCTTTTTTCTGAATTGAATGTGCTTGAAAAGGTCTTCTCGGAACGTGTCCCACAAGAAGACGACTTGCTTGTCTATTTCTGGTTACCTATAACGACCGATTTGAGGGATTTCATAAGGGGCGCTTTAAAACCGCAGTTCATCGTCAACGGTCCTCCCGGCGCCCAAGTCTCCGGCGTTTTTGCCTCGCCGTTCACTATTCCTGATTCGGGGACTATTGGTTTCGACATATCTATGCCCGTAACGTTTTCATGGGAAATGTCTCACAAAAAATACGCTAAGCGTAAAGGTGTTTTCTACGTGGATAAGGAGAATAACGTTCTGGATTTGCCGCGCCAGCGTTTCTTCCCGACAAGTGTCGACGTAGGGCTTCTTCAGGGTCGTTTCCCGGAATTATGGGTTTCAAGGCATACGCAAAATGGCTGGTTCTTCAGTATAGGGATTCAACAACAGGCTTTCGGACTGTTCGTCGCTGATTCTGACAGTCAGCCGCTAGAGACGAGTTTCAATAGCCAAGAGCTTATTATGCCCGGATTAGCTATTGGGTGGCACGCACTTTCTCTGGAAAAACCTTATATCCCCCAAGTATACTTCCAATTCACAGCTATGATGCGTCTCAATCTTGAGAAGATCGGCGAAAATAGCTGGAAAAGCTTTAAGGGAATGTTTGAAACGAGCTGGTTTGATGACTTTAGCCCGTTCAGCTTCGCCTTTGCCGTTGGTTATGAATGGGAGACGCCTCTGTATCTTAAACTCTTTGTCGAGGTGGGCGCTTCCGCCTATATCTTAACCAATTATTATGAAGAGTCTACGTCAAAAGGTCTGGAAGATAATGGTTTTATCCAAGAAGTAGTCGACGACTCCGTGTATTTTGAATTGCCGGTCTTCAAAGTGGGTATACGGTTTATGTTACCTTTCTAAAAGGCGCTGTGGAGAAAAGGCGGCATTGTATGACGTGTTGTCTTTTAGATTCGTATATAACGAATAGTGAAAAATTGAAGCTTGCAATATTTATAAAAGGAAGTATAATCGGTTTATGGAAACATTAGTGGAAGACATCGAACAGACTGAAATCGCCGCTGGCGGCATCGTGGATAATTTGGTGCATGAAAACATTTTTATGAAGCTTGGTTTATGCATCGTTATCTTAATCGTAACGGTTTTGCTTATAAAACTAGTCGCTTATCTTTTTAAGAAGATAGAGAAAAAAGTAGCTTTACACGGAGGAGAACGAATCAAGCCCATCGTTTTCAAGAAGCTTCAGCTTCTCGGAGCGGAACAAATCTTAAAGATCGTGTTGTTTTTATTGCGGATAATCAAATATGTGGTCTACCTTATCATTGGGTACCTGATGCTTGTTACTGCGTTCGCCCTTTTTGAACAGACGAAGGACATCGCTTTTACTTTGCTCAACTACATCCTCAATCCGCTAAAGAATACAGGGTTAGCCATTATTGGATATATTCCCAATCTCATAACCATCATCATAACGTGTATCATTTCCCACTATTTTATTAGATTGGTTAGATTCTTCACTATACAGATTGAAAGAAGGAAGCTCGTCCTGCCCGGATTCTACCCTGATTGGGCGCAACCGACATTCAATATTCTGCGCGTCCTGATTTACGCCTTCACCCTCATCATCATCTACCCGATGTTGCCTCATTCGGAGTCGGATATCTTCAAAGGCGTCTCCGTGTTCATAGGCGTCTTGTTCTCGTTCGGTTCTACTTCTATCATCGGAAATCTAGTCGCCGGTGTTGTGGTAACGTATATGCGCCCATTCAATCTAGGCGACCGCATAAAAATCGGAGACACCGTAGGCTTTGTGGTGGAAAAATCGGCGACCGTAACACGACTTCGTACTCATAAGAACGAATATGTTACTTTCCCGAACTTGACCATTCTCACATCGAGCATCACTAACTATACGTTTGCAACTAAGGATAAGCACGATAAGGGAGTCATTCTCTATACAGAGATCACCTTCGGGTACCACACGTCTTACGAGTTGGTGGAAAAATTACTTCTCGATGCGGCGGAGCTAACACACCACACCTTAAAGGAGCCAAAGCCTTTTGTACTTCATACGCGGATGGCCGACTTCTATGGGGCTTATCAAATCAACGTCTATACCAAGGAATTTGAGAAGATACCGGCGATTTATTCCGAATTACACAAGAATATACAGCTCGTTTTTGAGGGCGCGGGTTTGGATCTGACGACTACCCACTACTATACGGTTGTGCCGCCGAGCGATGCGGAGTCGGCGGAGAATCCGCGCGTTTAACATCTATAGAGATCACATACACCAAAGAGAACTATCATATCCTTCGTGCCGCTCCTTTTTTCTCTATGAAATATACCGTAGACAGTGAAATCGCCATGCCCAAAAGTAAGGAAGCGCGTGTTGGAAAGAACGCAACTGTTCCGATGGCTGTAAGCGCAGAAACTATGAAAATAAACGGTTGTCTTATCTTCAACATTTGCTCAAGCATAAGCACGATGAACAAGCTAGTCAATGCAAAACCGACGCCCTCCAAGTCAAACGGCAGAAGAGAACCCGCAACCGCGCCTATGACGGAACCAGCGACCCAGTAAAAATGATCGAGTAGCGCCACAAAAAACATAAACAACGCGCGTTCCTTCTCGGTATGTTCGTCCTCCGCGCCTTCAACCTCCGGCAGAGACGAAAGCAAGGCGAAAGTCTCATCTGTCAGAGCGAAGATTAGATACCACTTGAAAGGACCTGTCTTGTTAAAACGTTTCAGCATAGAAAGACCATAAGCCGCGTGCCGAGCGTTTACCACAAGTTGCACCAGAGCGGCTTCTGCTAGTCCTGCACCCGCGGCGAAAAGCCCCACCGCAATATACTGTCCCGCACCCGCATACATGACAACACTCATCGCCAAAGCAAGCCACCACGCATAGCCAGCCTCAACCAATAACAAACCGAAAGCTATGCCTATCGCCGTATAACCCAACAACACAGGTGTTGAGTAACGCACTGCTTGTCCAAAAATACGCCGTTTATTTATTTTCACTTCCAAATTTCAATCCGTATCACGATTCATCCAGAATTCCGCCCATATCGGGAAATGATCGCTTACCTGTTTCGGTTCTATGCCAAGCTCTGCAAAATCGTACATCTTATCGAAGTAGACAACGCCAAAATTACCCGTATAATCTTCACGCGCCGAATTCGTAATGATGAAACGGTCATAGGTCGTAGAGTCTTCCCCCATCCCTGCTACAGTTGTATCGTATTCGTTAGTCAAGATTATCAAGTAATCGGACTCTGGGAACACGTTTATCAGATCATTCTCGTTATAATACACACCATCCGCATTGAAATCGCCTACGATCAGCACGTCCATCTCATCCCATTTATCCTGAAAATACGCAATGACTTCAGGCAGTACGCCGATTTCCCTTGTCGCATCTGAAGGCTGAATATGATTATCAATCAGAATGAAGTTGAACTTATCTTTCGTTTGGAAATAGACAGCCATCGGACGACGTTGAAACCTATCCCCCACATCGTCAAAGACGTCGCTGTCAATAACTTCAAGCTTATCGGTATCGTAAATAACCCAATACTGCTCCTTTGAAGAAGTACGTCCCTCGCGAGGACCTAATACGTAGCCGTATCTTGGGTCAAGCTTTGCCATAAATGCCTTCACAGGTTCGTCGATTATAGACCGCACCTCCTGAATTGCCACGACGTCCGCATGAGAAACAACGTCTACTAAGACTTGTACAACCTCTTGCTTCTTCATTTTAGATTCCCCGAATATCTGTATATTGAATGAATAAACGCGAAGCGAGTCCGATACTGATTGAGACGGGAAAGAAACACTGTTGCTTACAAATGGAGATGATGTACGTCCAAAAGATTGCTCTATCTGCGTTAGCGCGTTTGATACATCGTCAGGCAACTTGACGACGTTCTGACTCCAAAGGTAGTATATGGCGCTGAAGATGGCTATGGCGACGACAATAGTTATCGTCAATTTTGATGTGGGTTTCCTTCTTTTGCTTCTTTTTCTTGATCTTCTTGTCTTTACAGGCATGATAATTTTTCATTATAAGGAATTTTTGAAATTATACAAGGACAGAAACGACGCCTTTTTACTTGACTGATATTACTTGACGACTCTGCCATACCCGTCTTATATGCCACCTTATGTCCGTCGAGCGCCATCGCTTAGTTCACGCGAGTGAACAGGCTTAGTTCGCATAAGCGATCAGGCTTAGTTCGCACGAGTGAACAGGCTTAGTTCACATAAGCGATCAGGCTTAGTTCGCACGAGCGATTATACACTAGGCTAGGTGTGGGCGTTCACCAAGGCTAGGTGTGGGTGTTCACCTAGGCTGGGTGTGAGTATTCACCTAGGCTAGGTGTGGGTGTTCACCTAGGTTAGGTGTGGGTGTTCACCTAGGCTGGGTGTATGCTTTATATTTATAGAAGAAAGCTGATTGGGGATCAAGCTGTTTTAAGGAAGGTCATCGTCCTAGACACGCGCCTACGGCGAGCGCCGCGTCGATCATATAATGGTTGCGTGGAACCGTTCTTGTCTTTCCAGCGGGAACACTTAAATCAACCGATGTTACGCGGTCGTTTGAGAGGCAGACCATACGGTTGTATTTGCCATACGCGAGGAGGTCGGCGGCGGCTACACCGAGCGAGGTGGCAAGCGCCCTATCGGACGCACTTGGAACGCCGCCGCGCTGAACGTACCCTAAGACTGTAGTGCGGGTTTCTATATTAGTTTCACACTTAATTTCACCCGCGACACGGTAGCCTATAGATACGTTTTCACGTTGCCGCTTGCGCGCTTTCTTATCCATTGCCGCTTCTTTGCAAGACATTGCGCCTTCTGCGACGACTACAATAGAAAACCCCTTACCTTCTTGAAGGCGTTTCTTGAGGTGATCACCGATTGTCTTTATGTCATAGGGGATTTCAGGAATCAGAACGACGTCGCCGCCGCCCGCGACTCCAGCGTAGAGCGCAAGCCAGCCTGCCTTATGCCCCATAAGCTCGATAACCATAGCGCGGTTATGGCTTTGCGCTGTAGTATGAAGGCGGTCTATAGCTTCGGTTGCAATGGAGAGCGCCGAATGGAAACCAAAACAACGTTCCGTGCCTTGAACATCGTTGTCTATAGTTTTCGGTAAACCGACGACGTTAAGTCCTTCTTGAGCTAGTTTGTATGCGGTAGAATGAGCGCCGTTGCCGCCGAGAACCACAAGACAGTCGAGTTTCAACTCGTGGTAGTTTTCTTTTATTGCAGAGACTTTTTCATCTACTATGTCATAGTCCGAGCCTATGTTCTTGAACGGCTTCTCACGGCTTGATCCCAGAATAGTGCCGCCTCGGGTAAGTATACCCCAGAAGTCTTCACGTTTTAAGACTCGATAGTCGCCGTTTATGAGACCGCGGTATCCATCGGCAAAGCCTACGCCGACCATACCGTATTTGTCGTAGGCGGCGCGGCATACACCTCGTATGGCCGCATTGAGTCCGGGACAGTCCCCTCCAGATGTCAATATGCCGAATCTTTTAGTTACGGGCGTCAATATTATTACTCCTAGCTCCGTTGAGTAACAAACCTTCGTCCGTCTAAATTACCGTTCCTGGGTAAAGCACGGCGTTTTTGGGGATGACGATAACACCGTCGATGATATAGTAATTACCGTATTCACCGTCGGTTCGAGGAATGTTGTCAATACCGATACGGCAGTTTTCCCCAATAGCCGCGTTTTTATCAATTATCGCGCCTTTGATTATGGCGCCCTTACCTATGCCGATGTTCGGGATGTTGCGTTCCGCATTGTTCTTCTTTGCCGCGTCAGACTCGTAGTAGTCGGAACCCATACACACTACTCCGTTGAGGCTCGCTCCGTTCTCAATGATGGTCCTGATGCCGATGATGGAATTAGTAATGGAGGCGTTGGTGATGATGCATCCTTCTGCGGCGATGGACTGGTTCACCGTACTGAAGTTCATCTTCGACGGCGGGAGATTGCGTCTATGCGTATAGATAGGATGTCTTTCGTCATAGATGTCGAAACGCGGTTTAAGCGCGGTAAGTTCAAGGTTCGCCTCGTAGAAGTTCTTTATGGTTCCGATGTCTTCCCAATAGCCGTCGAATAGGTATGCGTTTACCTTGAGACTTCCTATGGCGTGTGGGATGATTTCTTTACCAAAGTCCGTCATTCCATTATCTAAACAGTCTTCCATTGCTTGGGCGTTAAAGATATAGATGCCCATAGAGGCAAGATACGCGTCACTCTTGTCAGTTATAAGCTCTTTTGGCGCTTTGAAAGCGGAAATATCCTTTTCAGGACTGGGTTTCTCTAGGAATTCGGTTACGATGTTGTTGTGATCTGCCTTAAGGATGCCGAGTTGCCTAGCGTCTTCTTCGCTTACCGCGGTGCAGGCTATACTGATGGACGCACCGGACTCCTTGTGTTTTCTCAGAAAGTCCCTTAAATCCATACGGTAGAGTTGGTCGCCCGATAGAATAAGATAGTATTCGGGATGCTGAGGACGGAAATGCTGGAAATTCTTCCGTACTGCGTCCGCAGTTCCTTCGTACCAATCCGTGTGTTCTGGCGTCTGCTCTGCCGCGAGTATTTCCGCGAAGCCCTTTGAAAACGAATCAAAAGTATATGTCTTCGCAATATGTAGGTGGAGACTCGCCGAATTGAATTGGGTGAGAATGTATATCTGCCGCAGATCGGCGTTTATACAATTTGATATAGGTATATCAACTATTCTGAATTTGCCACCGAAAGGGACAGCCGGTTTTGACCTGTCCTTGGTGAGCGGATAAAGGCGAGAGCCCTTGCCCCCGCCTAAAACGATTGATAAGACTTCCGACATAATTAACCTCCGCTTGAGTGCGTTAACGCACCGCATAGATACATGTATAACGTGTTGTTTGACGTTAGGGGTATTATAAATGAAAAGCATCTTTTTGTCGATAGTTTAAACGAATATTATTGACAGAACGTGCTAAAGAGTAGATAATTATGACACGTTTAGAAAAAACTGAAGTAAGGAGCAGATTATGTTAAAAAGAACAAGCGCATTACTGTTGACAGCGTTGTGGATAGGAACTACAGCCTACAGTCAAAGCTCAGGGTTTACGGATTTTTCCTTTGGTGGAACTGATGTGGAGAAAGCCATGATACTAAGCGATATGGCATTGATGAAGCTAGATAAGCTCATCCCTATGCGATTCGCCAACGCCCTAGATGGACGACCCATACCCGGTGGGAGGGTGGATATACCCGGGATAGGCGTGTTTACCACAGACGCTAGGGGAATCATTTCTTTTCCCCAACGGGAAGACGGGACCTTTACTATGGTCTTTAGCAAAGACGGCTTCATCACTACTTCCATCCCTTTTAAGATTCAGCTCTCCACTGTAATTAACAACTGGTTTTCCATTTCACCCGGATTGGAGGGAGATTTTCGATTCGTGTTGGATTGGGGTGAGAGACCTGCGGACTTGGACATCCACTTTGAGAAGGAAGGGGGGTATCATATCTCATACAGGAATATGCGTTCTCTAGCGGATGGGAGCGCGAAACTAGATAGGGACGATACCAGCGGGTATGGGCCTGAGACCATTACTGTGGAACGCGCGGAATCTAGCGGGCGTTATCGCCTCTATGTGATTGATTATACTGACCGCTCCGCCCCTGATTCTGCGGCGTTGTCCCGTTCGGGAGCGACCATTCGAGTGTATCGCAACAACCAGCTACTAGACTCTTTCACCGCGCCTACTGAAGGTCTTGGCAATCGGTGGAACGTGTGCGAAATCGTTCAGAATCGAGTTGTCTCTATGGGAACCATAGGGCGTTAGTTATGGATACCTTTCATCCGATAGAATAGCGATAGCTTTTTCGAGGGCTTTACAAGTCGCGGATTCACGGACTTCATTTCTTGAACCTGAAAAATGAAAAACTTCGGCGGACGACGCATCGTCCGCCTCTTCCCCTTTACGCGCGAGCGCTATCCAGACTGTTCCGACAGGTGTGTTTGTTCCGTCTCCGTCTGGACCCGCGATCCCGGTGATTGCAATCGAGAGGTCTGCGTCGCTTCTTTCGATAGCCTTTTTCGCCATTGACAGGGCGGTCTCCCGACTCACCGCGCCAAAACGGTCAACAGTATCCACGCCGAGCATGGCGGCTTTCGCAGATGCTGTGTAAGTTACGAAAGCCCCCCAGAAAACCTTAGAAGCGCTAGGAACATGGACGACCGCGTCTGCAAAAAGACCGCCTGTACAGGATTCTACGACTGTAAGCATCTTTGATCGCGCGAGTAACTCCTTGACGAGTTCTTCAGCGAGTTGAGATTTTCCCATCATGCATTTAGCAATTCGGCTTTTATCTCTTCGGTTGGTCTTGCGAATATTTCAACTTCCCTGTCTATGCCGGTCATACTGCACTGCCCTTCAAATATCACACCGTCCGCTATTCTGAAACGTGAAGCGGTTATATCGCCGTGCAGTTCCGCTCCTGGGCACAGGTCTACCTTGTCAACGGCGTGAACCAAGGCGCTTACATTCCCATGAACGGTCAACGATGATACGGAAATATGGTCTGCTTCCACGACCGCCTCTTTCTCAACAACAAGAGCGCCTGTTGGATTCGCTTCTATGGTACCGCGAAATATCCCTTTTATACAAAGATTGTCTTTGAATTTAAGGAATCCGTCGAAACGAGTGGTCTCACTGAAAACCACCGCTCTCTTCTCTTTCTTTCTGCCTTCTGCCATGATGCTATCATAACATATCTTCACAAAGAAGACAAGCGTCATCCTTGTCGTCTCTAAAGCGGAAGTTCTCAGTGGCGTATCGCGCTTATGCGGCGTAGTCTCGTGTCGCGGTCAAAGATTTACAGGATTATCCCCCTCGTTGACTAAAATATCAAACGGGATCGAAGTAAATGTAGCTGTACCCGTTGTATATTGTCTATCAGAAATATTTTTCCATCCTCGGAAAAATCGCTTCTTGATCTCGTAAGATCAGAACTTGGTATAGGTGTACGGAAACTTCGTAGGTGTACTATCATGGAACCTGCAGGTTCTGTCTTGGAATCCCGAAGTTCCGCCTTGGAACCTCTAGGTTCTATCTTGGAACCTCTAGGTTCTGTCTTGGAACCTCGGAGTTCCACCTTGGAACCTCTAGGTTCTGTCTTGGAACCCCTAGGCTCTGTCTTGAAACCCCTGGGGTCTGTCTTGAAACCCCTGGGGTCTGTCTTGAAACCCCTAGGCTCTGTCTTGAAACCCCTGGGCTCTGTCTTGAAACCTCGAAGTTCCGCCTTGGAACCTCTAGGTTCTGCCTTGAAACCTCGAAGTTCTGTCATGGAACCCCGAAGTTCTACCTTGGAACCCCTGGGTTCTGTCTTGGAACCCCTGGGGTCTGTCTTGGAACCCCTAGGCTCTGTCTTGGAAACTCGAAGTTCTATCTTGGAACCTGTAGGTTCCGCCTTGGAACCTCGAAGTTCTGTCTTGGAACCTATAGGTTCTGTCTTGGAACCTATAGGTTCTATCTTGGAACCTGAAGGTTCTGTCATGGAACCTCGAAGTTCCGCCTTGGAACCTGTAGGTTCTGTCATGGAACCTCGAAGTTCCGCCTTGGAACCTGTAGGTTCTGTCATGGAACCTCGAAGTTCAGATAGCAGTTAGCAATTAGTAAAGAGGAAATATTTCGTGGCGAAAAGCCGACCGCGACATTCTTCTTGAAAGAAGACGCAACGGCTGTTTCGCCTAAAACTG
>JAISCD010000052.1 GCA_031265825.1 Treponema sp.
ACAGAATAGACTTTGACTCAAACAGAATAGACTTTGACTCAAACAGAATAGACTTTGACTCAAACAGAATGGACTTTGACTCAAACAGAAGTACTTCTGATAACGCCTGTTGTGCAGTCGTCTGACACCCGAAGGGTGTCAGACACCACCACCCGCTCCATCCGTATGCCTGACACAATCGCCTACGCCGACACCTCCACAACGGGCAGGGTTTTGTGGCATCGACACTCACGCAACGGATGGGTTGAGGGGGTGGCGGAATACCCGCCTTCGGCGGGTATGGAGACAGGGGGGGCGCACCACAAGGTTTACCGTGTGCCGACCTCCGTTTAGGGAAAGACGCGCCCCCCTCCTCCTATGAAAGTGAGCAGTGAATAGGTTGCAGGGTGTCAGACAACGCGGAGGTTCCGCTTGCAAAGCAAGCGTAACCGTCAAGACGGGGACAGCGGCGCCCCCTTTCGTACAACACCCCGTAAGAAGTATTGAAACACCCGAAGGGTGTGTTGAATAAGCTATGAAAATTTTGTATAGTAACCCTATGGAAAACGTATCTAGCCTGCGGGCTATTATTAAAGTGTTAGAAGACAAATGTGTGAACTGCCATCGTTGTATTGCGGTGTGTCCTGCCAAGATGTGCAACGATGGCTCTGGGAAGATTGTGGATCACCACAGCGATCTGTGCATTGGGTGCGGGGAATGTATCGCCGCCTGTACCCACGGCGCGCGGATCGGCATTGATGACTTTGACGTGTTTATGGCGGACGTAAAGAAGGGCGTGCCCATGATCGCCATCGTAGCCCCCGCTGCGGCGGCAAGCTTCAAGGGACTTTACCTTAACCTCAACGGGTACCTTAAGTCCCTGGGGGTTAAGGCGGTCTTCGACGTCAGTCTGGGGGCGGAACTTACGGTCAGGTCCTACCTTGATTACATGAAAAAGGCTAATCCCAAGACCGTGATCGCCCAGCCCTGTTCCTCGTTGGTGTCTTTTATCGAAATGTACCGACCGGAACTGATCCCCTATCTTGCCCCTGTGGACAGCCCCATGATGCACATCATGAAGATGATCCGCCATTTCTACACCGAATACAAAAACCATCGGATCGTGGTTATCTCCCCCTGTTACTCCAAACGCCGGGAGTTCGATGCGTGCGGGCTGGGGGACTACAATGTAACCTTCCGCTCGCTGGAAGATTGTATGGACGAGACGGGCGTTGATATAGCCCGTTTTCCCGCCATAGAGTACGATAATCCCCCTGCGGAACGGGCGGTGCTTTTTTCTTCTCCCGGTGGTTTGATGCGGACGGTACAGCGTTATGACGGGGACGTGATGAGCCGCACCCGCAAGATCGAGGGGGTGAGCGAGGTGTACCGTTACTTCGCCTATCTTTCAAAGGCTATTCAGGCAAATACCCCGGTGTTCCAGCTCATTGACTGTCTGAACTGTAGCATGGGTTGTAACGGCGGACCGGGGACGCGAAACCACGCCAAACACCTTGACGATATGGAATATCTGATAGAGAAACGCCAGCGGGAATACAGGGTAAAGTACCTTACGGGGGCGGGGGGAACCTTGGGTAAATATCTAGGCAGGAAGAAACTTGAAAAGATGCTGGACAAGTACTGGGCGCCTGACCTGTACCGGCGGAGCTATGTGGATCGATCCTCCGTCTTCAAACGGCTAGTCCATGAACCGAACAAACGGCAAATAGACGAGATCTATGTGAAACTGCATAAGACCGAGGATAACAAGATTCTAAACTGTGGAGCCTGCGGTTACCGGAGTTGTGAGCAGATGGCGGTGGCACTGTTCAATAATCTGAACAAGCCAGAAAACTGCGCCCACTACAGGGAGGTAGTTTCCACCGAGCAGAACGAGCTGGAAACGCGGCAGAAGCTCAATTCAGTCTACGAACATACCTTGGAGGAACTGCGTCGGAACATGGAGGAGATCAACTCTCTCTCTACAAGCATCACCGAGACTGCCAATTATGTGTTTTCATCGACGTCGCAGATTGAAAAGATGGTGGAGGGGACGCGGGAGGTTCATTCCACGCTGGAGAAGAACGCGGAGGCGGTGCTAAAGCTGAACGCATCTTCCCGTGACGGCAAGACTCGTTTCCACAGGATCGTCGAGCTGATCGACGCGGTGTCTGTTCAGGCGAATGTGCTGATGGAGGCGTGTAGCGTCATCGGGGACATCGCGGCGCAGACCGGCATTCTGGGGATGAACGCGGCTATCGAGGCGGCTCATGCCGGGGAATCGGTGGGCGAAGGCTTTGCGGTAGTAGCCAGAGAGATACGGAAGCTGGCGGACAATTCGGGCAAGCAGGCGGTGGAAATCCAGAACAGTTTGAAAAACATCAAGGTCTTAATTGATAATTCCAAGGAATCCTCCAGCCTAGCGGAGAAACAATTCAACGTCATTGTGGATTTGATCAACGAGGTGAAGGACGAGGAACTGCGGATCAAGGGAACCATAGACGAGCAGAGTTCTGGCGGCGTCGAAGTGATGAGTTCCCTCCGGGAGATCAACAAGCTTATCGTCAAGGTCAGGGATGAATCGTCGAGCCTGCGGGAATCCGGAGCGTCGATCATCAACGACATCAACGCCCTTAAAGCTATTTAACAGCGGCTACGCTAAACTAGGGCGTAGGTGTCAGTCATCGTCTAAAAGCGGAAGTCCCGTTTGCCTGCGCTTGTCTAACAACGCGGAGGTTCCGCTTGCAAAGCAAGCGCAACCGTCAAGACGGGGTCAGCGGCGCTTCCTTTCGGACAACAACCATTGTGAAGTTGTCTAACACCCGAAGGGTGTCGTCTAAAAGCGAAAGTCCCGCTCCGCCGTGCGTGTGGATTACCTAACAACGCGGAGGTTCCGCTTGCAAAGCAAGCGTAACCGTCAAGACGGGGACAGCGGCACTACCTTTCGTACAATAACCATTGTGAAGTATTGAAACACCCGAAGGGTGTCGTCTAAAAGCGGAAGTCTCGTTTGCCTGTTTCTATTTCTTTCAAGTTTTTGCGTACAATGGCGCGGGTCTTTTCCCTGGGGATGCGTCCTATCTCCTGTTCGATCAGCTTCTCTCCCGCGTCTTTGGTTTGCGGCGAGGCGTAGTCGGTGAGGTATTCCTTGAGGGTCATCAAAGCGTTGGGATGGCAGCAGTTTAAAATCTGTTTGCGTTTGCAGAGCGCCATGAATCGGTCGCCGGTGCGTCCCTCGCGGTAGCAGGCGGTGCAAAAACTTGGGATATACCCGAAGCCGATGAGCCATTGTACCACCTCGTCGAGCACCCGTGTGTCCGATACTTCAAACTGCCGCGTGTCTTCCTCTGGGGTTTCGTCATAGCCGCCAACGGATGTGCGGGACCCTCCACTTATCTGAGATACCCCGACTTGCAACATCTTTTCGCGGACTCGCTGATCTTCCCGTGTCGAAATGATCATGCCGGTATAGGGTACCGCTATGCGGATACACGCGGCGATTTTCTCAAAAAGCTCGTCGCTTATCCCGCCGTTAAACGAGCCGGGGTCAACGCCGTAGGCGGGCTTTACGCGGGGCACGCTGATCGTGTGGGGACCAACCCCGAATATCGCCTCAAGGTGTTCCGCGTGCATCAGTTGTCCCGCGAATTCATAGGCGTAGTTCTCCAGCCCATAAAGCACGCCAAGTCCTACGTCGTCGATGCCGCCGCGCATCGCCCTGTCCATCGCCTCGGTGTGGTATGCGTAGTTGTGCTTGGGTCCTTTTGGGTGGAGTGTCTCGTAGCCTGTCTTGTCATACGTTTCCTGAAACAGGATGTAGGTGCCGATGCCTGCGTCGCGCAGTTTGCGGTAGTTCTCCACGGTTGTCGCGGCGATGTTCACGTTCACGCGGCGTATGGCGCCGTTCTTGTGTTTCACGCTGTATATGGTGTCTAGGCTTTCGAGGATGTACTCGATTGGGTTGTTCACCGGGTCTTCTCCTGCCTCGATAGCGAGGCGTTTGTGTCCCATGTTCTGGAGCGCTACGGTTTCCGCGTGTATCTCTTCTTGGGTGAGTTTCTTCCGCGCTAAGCCGGAATTCTGGTGGTAGGGGCAGTACAGGCACCCGTTCACGCAGTAATTTGACAGGTATAGCGGCGCAAAAAGCACAATTCGGTTGCCGTAGAACTCTTGCTTGATGTCAAAGGCTAGTTTGAATATTTCCTCTTCTCTTTCTGGATCGTCGCAGGCTAGTAATACGGACGCTTCTCGGTGGGTCAGTCCTTTTGTCTCTCTTGCCTTTGCGAAAATGTCGTCAACTGCCTTGGTGTCGTTCTTCATTCGTTGCGCGTAGGCTAACGTCTCTATTATCTCCTCGTGGGAGATGAATTCTTCGGCTTTTTCCGATTGAGGGTTGTACATTGTTCTTTCCTTTTGTTTGTTTCCAGCGCACAAGCTTCGTGGTGAATGAAATCCCGATTTGCCGTCAGGCGCGGAATTCGGCTATGAATTCTCCCTCGGCAAACCAGAACTGCTCTTGATCCGCAAGGAACAAACACTGTGTATTTCCACGCCCCGCAAGATCGCTCTCACACGGAATGGATACCACAAGTTTACACTCTTTTCCCCCATTCGTCTACACCCGCAGGGTGTTTAACGACTTCGCACGGGTTGTTGTCCGAAAGCACCCTTCGGGTGTTTAAATACTTCGCACGGGGTGTTGTCCGAAAGGGGGTACCGCTGTCCCCGACAGGACGGTTACGCTTGCAAGCAAGCGGAACCTCCGCGTTATCTGACACCCTGCTACCTGCTAACTATTCACTAATCACTAATCACTAATCACTTTCATAGGAGGAGGGGAGCGCTATTTCCACACGCGAGGCGTGTCTAACGACTTCGCACGGGGTGTTGTCCGAAAGGGGGTACCGCTGTCCCCGACCTGACGGTTACGCTTGCACGCAAGCGGAACCTCCGCGTTATCTGACACCCTGCTAACTGCTACCTGCTAACTAATCACTAATCACTAATCACTTTCATAGGAGGAGGGGGGCGCTATTTCCAAAGCATCTCGGCACACAGCTACCCTTGTGTCGCGCCCCCCTGTCTCCGGTTCCCCCTGCGGCGGTCTTCCGTCACCCCCCAATTCGGAAAGGCGGGGCGGGGCAAGACGCTTTAAAACACGTACTGCGTGCATTTTAGAACACCCGAAGGGTGCGCCACACCACAAACCTCACAACGAGCGACATTCTTTAACCGCGAAGGCATGGAAGGCAAAGCCTGTTTGATAAAGTCTAAAGACTACGAGTCAAAGTCCGTTCTGTTTAAGTCAAAGTCCATTCTGTTTGAGTCAAAGTCCGTTCTGTTTGAGTCAAAGTCCATTCTGTTTGAGTCAAAGTCCATCCTGTTTGAGTCAAAGTCCATCCTGTTTAAGTCAAAGTCTATTCTGTTTGAGTCAAACGCTATAGCGTTCAGACGCGGGCGGAAAATAACAAATAACAAAGAGTAATGAGTAATAAGCAAAGGAAGACGGGTAGCTAGGGAAGGAAGACGGGCGGGCGGTATCATGGCACGGGGGCTAGGCGCTGGTGTCAGTGCGGGTTGGGGGGTGGCGGAAGACCGCTTTGCGGGCTGGAGACAGGGGGGCGCACCACAAGGGCGGCGGTTTGCCATCCGCCGTTTAAGGAAAGACGCGCCCCCCTCCTCCTATGAAAGTGATTAGTGACTAGTGATTAGTGAGCAGTTAGTAGTGAATAGTTAGCAGGGTGTCAGACACCGCGTAGGTTCCGCTTGCAAAGCAAGCGTAACCGTCCTGTCGGGGACAGCGGCGCCCCCTTTCGTACAACAACCATTGTGAAGTATTTAAACACCCGAAGGGTGTTGTTTTTTGGGGGGGATTTTTGTATATTTTGATTATGAACACAGAGAAGTTTACTATTAAAGTGCAGGATGCGCTCAACGAGGCGTCCAACATCGCCCAGAAAGGCGACCATTCTCAGATTGAAATAGCGCATCTACTTCTGGCTCTTTTGCAACAAGAAGACGGCATTGTCAGGACTGTTATTGAAAAGATAGGCGTCAATTCGGAAAAGGTCATTGCGGACGTCAAGGCGTTGGTTGAAAAAACGCCGAAGATGTTCGGAGAAGCCGCGCAACTCTACCTTTCGTCCGCGACCGGCAAGGTTTTGGCAAAGGCAGAGACCGAGGCGCAGGCACTCAAAGACGAATACGTGTCCACCGAACACATACTCCTCGCCATAGTCGCCAATGACAGCGAGGCAGGACGGTTGCTGATCAATGCAGGCGTTACCAAAGACGCGACGCTGACCGCCCTAAAAGCCGTGCGCGGCAACGTCCGCATAACAGACCAAAGCCCGGAAGTCAAATACCAAGTACTTGACAAATACTGCCGTGATTTGACCATGTTGGCGCGGCAGGAGAAACTCGATCCTGTCATTGGGAGAGACGAGGAAATCCGCAGGGTGATGCAGGTATTGTCGCGGCGTACCAAGAACAACCCTGTGCTGATAGGCGAGCCGGGCGTGGGCAAGACAGCCATTGCCGAAGGGCTTGCGCGGCGTATTGTCGCGGGTGATGTGCCAGAAGGTTTGAAAGGCAAGAAACTGCTTGCCTTGGACCTGGGCGCATTGGTGGCTGGCGCGAAGTTCCGCGGCGAATTTGAGGAGAGGCTCAAGGCTGTCATCAGCGAAGTACAAGCGTCTGAGGGCAAGATCATCCTGTTTATCGACGAACTGCATACCCTTATAGGCGCGGGCGCGGCTGAGGGCGCCACGGATGCTTCAAACCTCCTCAAACCCGCGCTTGCCCGCGGCGAATTGCGGTGTATAGGCGCAACAACCCTAGACGAATATCGCAAATACATTGAAAAAGACGCGGCGCTGGAACGGCGGTTTCAGCAAATCTATACTCCAGAGCCGTCTGTCGAGGATACGGTCGCCATCTTACGCGGGCTGAAAGAGCGTTACGAGGTTCATCACGGCGTACGTATTAAGGACGAGGCGCTTGTCGCGGCGGCGAATCTGTCCAACCGTTACATCACGAGTCGTTTTCTACCGGATAAGGCGATTGACTTGATCGACGAGGCGGCGAGCCGTCTGAAGATGGAGCTGGACAGCCGTCCTACGGAACTTGACAAGCTAGAACGCCGTCTCTTGCAGCTCTCCATTGAACGACAGGCGCTTTCTCGTGAGACGGACGACGGCTCCCATGAACGTCTCGCCAAATTGGAGAAAGAGTTGCATGAGACAACTGCGGAGCGGGACGCGATGCGTCTGCGCTGGGAACGTGAAAAGAGCGTCGTTCAGCAGGTGCGCGGCTTGAAACAGCGTATCGAGGAGCTGAAGATTGAGGAGACGCAACAGGAACGTAACGGGGACTTGAACCGCGCGGCGGAAATCAAATACGGTAAGATTCCAACGGCGCAAAAGAAGCTTGCGGAACTGACTGCGTCTATGGAGAAACGCAAGGAAGATTCCACGCTTTTGCGCGAGGAGGTGAGTGAAGAGGATATTGCCGCGGTGGTGGCTGTGTGGACGGGGATTCCTGTGTCCAAGATGCTTTCCGCGGAGATGCAGAAGTATCTTGATTTGGAGAA
Organism: Treponema sp.; assembly: GCA_031265825.1. Taxonomy (GTDB): domain Bacteria; phylum Spirochaetota; class Spirochaetia; order Treponematales; family Breznakiellaceae; genus JAIRKH01. The sequence goes on from JAISCD010000052.1 coordinate 7,571, forward strand.
GGTGCTGGAACAAAGGGTTGTGGGGCAGTCTGCGGCTGTAAATTCGGTTGCGGACGCGATACGGCGTAACAAGGCGGGGCTTTCTGACGCGAGTCGTCCTTTGGGTTCGTTTTTATTCCTTGGTCCTACGGGTGTGGGTAAGACGGAGCTTGCCAAGACGCTGGCGGATTTTCTTTTCAACGACGAGAAGGCGCTTACCCGTATTGACATGAGTGAATACGGCGAAAGACATTCGGTGAGTCGGCTTATCGGCGCGCCGCCGGGTTATGTGGGTTATGAACAGGGCGGGCAGTTGACCGAAGCGGTACGCCGCAGACCTTATAGCGTCATTCTTTTTGACGAGATTGAGAAGGCGCACAGTGAAGTTTTCAACGTGTTTCTGCAAATATTGGATGAGGGCAGGCTTACGGACGGGCAGGGGCGGGTGGTTGACTTCAAGAATGTTATCATCGTTATGACGAGCAATCTGGGTTCTAGTCTTATCTTGGAGTCGAAGGATTCGGACACGCTCAAAGATAGTCTGATGGAGTTGTTGAAACAGAGTTTCCGTCCGGAGTTTCTCAATCGTATTGACGAGATAGTAACATTTAACCGATTGGGGCTGGCGGAGATTCGCAAGATCGTTGATATTCAGCTTAAGAATCTGGGAGATCGGCTTGCGGAACGCAAAATAACGCTATTCCTCACCGAGAGCGCCAAGGATTTGCTGGTTGATCGGGGTTTTGATCCGCTTTTTGGCGTGCGCCCGCTCAAACGGACGATTCAGACTGAGCTGGAAAACCCGCTCGCCAAGAGTATCATCGCGGGCAAAATCAAAGACGGCGATAAAATACAGGTTACACCCGAAGGGTGTTTAAATACTTCACACGGGTTGTTATTAGAAAAGGTGTACCGCTGACCCCGTCTTGACGGTTACGCTTGTAAACAAGCGGAACCTGAGTGTTGTTTGAAGAAGGGGCGGAGCAGGATGCCTTTAAAACACCCGAAGGGTGCGCTTGTAAACAAGCGGAACCTACTCGTTGTTTGAAGAAAGGGCGGAGCAGGCGACATAAGCGAGATGCGCCGCCGCAAGGCAGTCGCTACAAGCAAGGCAAGCGGCTAACTACTAACTGTTCACTGCTCACTTTCAGGAGGGGGGCGCGTCTTTCCCTAAACGGAGGATGGCATAGATGTCCTTGTGGTGCGCCCCCCCGGGCGCCAGTCCGCCGTCGGCGGTCTTCCGCCCCCCCCCCAACCCGCACGGTGGGGCAAAGCAAGACGCTTCTAAACACATAACGCCCCCCCACGCCGAGTAAAGCGGTGTCAGACACCAACGGTGGAGTAAGCCGATGTCTGACACCGCCGCCCTGCCGCCACGATACTCAACCTGCGGTAGCGTTGGCGGCGGAAGCTGGCGCAGAAGTTGCGGAAGCTGGCGCAGAAGTTGCGATAGCAATCGGAGAAGTTGCGGAAGCTGGCGCAGAAGTTGCGATAGCAATCGCAGAAGTTGCGGAAGCTATCGCAGAAGTTGCGATAGCAATCGGAGAACCTGCGATAGCAATCGGAGAACCTGCGATAGCAATCGGAGAACCTGCGATAGCAATCGGAGAACCTGCGATAGCAATCGGAGAACCTGCGATAGCAATCGCAGAACTTGCGGAAGCAACCGGAGAACCTGCGGAAGCAACCGGAGAACCTGCGGAAGCAACCGCAGAACTTGCGGAAGCTATCGCAGAACTTGCGGGAGTTCCCGCGGAAGTTGCGGGACTTCCCGCGAAAGTTGCGGGACTTCCCGCAGAAGTTGCGGGAGTTCCCGCGAAAGTTGGAGTAAATGAAGAAGTATCTGGTATGTATGACAGGCGCAAGCGGCGCTGTGTATGGAATACGGGTCATGCGGGCGCTTGTTGAAAGCGGGTGCGAGGTTCATGCGATTGTTTCGCGGTGGGGGGAAAGGGTCGTAATGGAGGAGACGGGTAGGGCGTTTGCGGCGTGGGCGGATACTGTAGGCGTTGCGCGAGAACATATCTACGACGCGGACGATCTAGCGGCGCCAACCGCAAGCGGCTCTTTCCGTCTCGACGGTGCGGTAATCGTCCCTTGTTCTATGAACAGCGTCGGCGCGATAGCCTCAGGCGTTTGTGGCAACCTTATTCACCGCGCAGGGCTGGTATGTCTCAAAGAAAGACGCCCCCTGATTCTCGTTCCCCGCGAATGTCCCTTTTCACTCATTGACCTAAAGAACATGACCACCCTCGCAACCGCAGGCGCGACAATCTTGCCCGCGTCCCCCTCGTTCTACCATAAACCAAAAACCATAGACGACTTGATAGACTTCATCGCCGGGAAGATCCTCGACTGTCTGGGAATAGAACACGCCTTGTTCAAACGCTGGCACACCCTTCGGGTGTTTTAATACTTCGCACGGGTTGTTGTCCGAAAGGGTGTGCCGCTGCCCCCGTCATGACGGTTACGCTTGCACCCTTCGGGTGTTAGACGACTTCGCACGGGTTGTTGTCCGAAAGGGAGCGCCGCTGACCCCGTCTTGACGGTTACGCTTGTAAACAAGCGGAGCCTACTCGTTATTTGACAGGCACAGCCTGTTAGACGACTTCATAACGGGCATGGTTAGAGACGGTGACAGACACCCGCAACGGGCGCGGGGTAGGATAAGGCGGTGTCTGGCACCAAGTCATTCGGGAAAGGCGGTGACTGACACCAAGGCTAATTCGGATAAGGCGGCGATTGACACCACGCAACGGGCGGGGTAGGGCGGTGTCTGACACCAAGGCAACGGCGAGGTAAGGCAATGACTGACCCCAAGCAACAGGCGGGTTAAGGCGGTGGCTGACACCAAGGCAACGGGCAGGGTTAGAGGCGGTGATTGACACCAAGGCTAATTCGGATAAGGCGGCGATTGATACCACGCAACGGGCGGAGTAGGGTGGTGACTGATACCACGCCATTCGGGGAAGGCGATGACTGACCCCAAGCAACGGACGGGGTAGGGCGGTGTCTGACACCACGCAACGGGCGGGATAGGGCGATGTCTGACACCACGCAACGAGCGGGGTAGGGCGATGACTGACCCCAAGCAACAGGCGGGTTAAGGCGGCGATTGACACCGCGCAAGGGCAGGGTAGGGCGATGTCTGACACCGCGCAACGAGCGGGATTAGAGACGGTGACAGACACCCGCAATGGGCGCGGGGTAGGGCGATGTCTGATACCGCGTCCCTTTGCTCATTACTCATTGCTCATTGACTCAAAACGCTCCGATTCGGGTGAGGGGCCAGTAGCGGAAGAGGATACGTCCTCTGATACGACTGGTGGGAACAGGTCCCCAGTTCCGAGAGTCGTTGGTATTGCTCCTATCGTCAGAAAGAAGAAAACATTCGTCTTCCCCCAACACGGTGGAGTCCATATTACCGTTAAAGGGCAGGGACTCATCCCACAAAGCAGGCACTTGAGGAATAGTTACATCGTAATGCCCTTCGGATATTTCAAATTCCGTACTTTGATACGGGTTGTCCTTGGGCTTCACCCGCATGACGAAGTTCGTCATAGACACTTCATCGCCCGGCAAAGCGATAACCCGCTTAATATAGAATCCATTTTCCTGTTTGCTCAGACTTATCTGCTGAAAAGTGAAGAATCTGATAATCCCATCAAGTATGATCTTGACGAGATCGCGCCTTTTCCCCGCTCCCATATCAAAAAGCACAATATCTCCTCTCCGCAAGTCTGGCGAATAAAGCAAATATGAGGAGAAAATGAATTTGTCTCCCGCATATATACTGGGTTGCATACTATCGCTTTCCATACTCATCACCGAGAAAATAAAAGAGGTGAGGGAAATGTAGAGAACGAAAAAAATCAATAGATAAACGAGAACCACTGACACCCGCCGATTCTGTTCCTTCTTCTCCGCGTAAGAATATTTTAGTCTTTTGTCCATGGATTACTTGATGCCTCCAACGCGCTTCAATGGCCAATAGATGAAAGCGCCTTGTCCCAGCACCTTGTCCTTGTTGATGCTTCCAAAATATCTGCCGTCACGGGAGTTGTCGCGGTTATCGCCGAGCGGCAAGATGTGGTTCTCAGGCACATACCAGCCCAAGTCGTAACGGGCAAGTGTAATGCGATACCGCTCGTTGCCCGGTTGTAAACCGCGCAGGACTTGTAGGCGTGCGTGATCGTATGCAAAGTAGTCGACATATCGGAGGTTTTGCGCGGCGCTTGCCGTGTCGAGTAGTTCCTGCGGCGGCTGTAGGCCCATATCCGAGTAGCCCATCGCCTTGCCCGCCGCAACTAAAGCTGGGTAATCGGCTTGGGACATCAAACGACTCAAACGATGGGGTCTACCGGTCTGATGGTTATAATCCGTTTCCGCCGTCCACGATTCGGTTCCGGGAAATTGTATGAAGAAATCCCCTTTTTCCAGCTTGAATCGGTCGCCTCCCATGCCTGCGGCTCTCTTTATGAGAAAATGCGCCTTTGGTTCTCCGTTTTCATCGCGGTCTATGTCAACAAGGGACAGGGTAAGCATATAAATTATACGCTGGGCGATGTCAAACGCAGGTCCTCGTGAAATATAGGAAGGGTTTTCAAAGATAATGACATCATCACGCTTGGGTTTTATGGGACTCGGTAGTTTCCACAGACCGGGCAACAATTCCGGCCCAAAAATCAACTTGTTGACGAAGATTCTGTCGCGTATAAGCAGAGTGTCTATCATAGACCCTGACGGTATCTGATAGGCTTGAAATAGATACTGGTTTATGAGAAGTACCACACAAGCGGCCCAAATAAAGGACTCCACCCAGTCAAGCGCTGGATTCTTGAGCTTCTGTTTCTCTCGTCTGATCCTCTTGAGCGCTCTGCGGCGGGACAAGAATTTCTCCGTTTGAACCCGTACACTATGAAAGAAATCATTTTCTTTTTTCTCTATTATTTTCATTTACCGCGAGTATACCATAAGACAAACTTCTTTTCAACAGCCGAAGGCTGTTAGACGACTTCACAATGGGTGTTATAAGAAAAGGGTCTCCGCTGACCTCGACATGACGGCTACGCTTGCACCCGAAGGGTGTTTAAGGACTTCACACGGGGTGTTGTACGAAAGGCGGACCCGCTGACCCCGACCTGACGGCTACGCTTGTAAACAAGCGGAACCTTCTCGTTGTGAGAAGCAGAGCAAGACGCCTTTAAAACACCCGAAGGGTGCGAAGGGAGTGCCGCCGCAAGGCAGACGCCATAAGTAGGTGGGGGGGGGGGCGCGGTTTTCCCCAACGGAGGTCGGCAAACAAGCGCCCTTGTGGTGCGCCCCCTGTCTCCAGCCCCCCTTCGGGGGTCTTCCGCCACCCCCACACCCGCACGGTAGGCAGAACAGTTTAAAACACCCACAGGCTCCGCTTGCGTGATCTTGCCTAACAACAAGAAGGAACCCCGCTTGCCTGCAAGCGGGGTTCCTTCAAGACGGGGACAGCGGTACTACCTTTCGTATAACAACCATTGTGAAGTATTTAAACACCCGAAGGGTACGGCGAAGCGTAAACAGTCCTGTTATGTGCAGTTTTTTGTTTTACTATTTTTATTCATTTAATTCTATCTTCTTTATAAATCTTTTAGGAGAAAATTCATATAAACTTTATTCTTTATTTTTTCATCTACCACCTTAAAATTTTCTACAACTTTCGGTAATATTTTTAGTATATTTTCAGGTTCATCTATTAATAATATTGCGTGGGGGCAGCTAGATCGTCATCTTCGTTAAAACTATTTATTTTCACATAATCATACAATCTTGGGTTTAAGAATAAAACATTTAATCCAAATAATCCAAAATTGCTAAAAGTAATTTTTATTTTATTGAATATTTTTTCTTCGTTGATTTTTTCCAATAAACATTTCAAATAATTTTCTTGATCCAATGCATAAGAGCATAATGTTATATGATAAGGAACATCCTTTGCCTGTTTTCCTGTAAGATTATTTTCCAATAGTATTTTTTCAAATTTTTTTATTTTCATTTGAGTATTATCATCAAATTCAGCCAGCAAATATAATCTTTTATCCATTTTTTCTTCTCCAGATATTAATTTATTGCATTTTTATTTATTTGTCAATAATGTTTTCAACAATTTCAAAAAAATTGCGCATAATGTTCCGGCTATTTACACGTAAATAGCCGGAACAATGGCGTGGGAATGGAACGCAACGGAATGACCTAGCCGTTGCGGAGGTCGAGCCGCCTACTGGCGGCGAAGTGTAAACAGTCCTGTTATGTGTAGTACCCCCATCATTCCAACTTATTTTCGCGTAAACATATATTAACTTCTTCTGTGTCAATATCAAGTTTATTTAGAAGTAATTTTGCTATATATATAATATAATCAGTACTTAAATTTCCTTCAATAAAAATATCTTCAGCAATTTTTGTAGGGGAACGTAATACACTTTCATCATCAACCAACAAGAGAGATTTTTTACTAAAATCATTATCAGACAATAAATTCCTAAACTTTGCAGGCTCCAAATCATATAAAATTATACAAAACTGCTGTAAGAAATTCACCCAATAATCTACCATAATTTTTTGTCCTAAAATTGTAAAATATTTTATTTTCTCGCCTGTAAAATTAACATCATCACCGAGGCTATGTGTATTTTCAATATCTCTAGCATTTTCATAATTAGTTAGACAATATACCCAAATTTTTAATGTCTTCTCTGCGAGAATATTTGCTCTTTCAATAATTACATTTTTATTCCATGTGTCTTGTTTTTTTATATATTCATTTAGATATAATTTGCTCTGTACAAATCCACCATCTATCATTTTCTTCTCAGAAAACGACTTATTACTCATTTCACGATTATAGGCAGTTAATGTTAAATTACCAATTGTATGTAAATATGTTGAATGCACAAATTTATAATCTGAACCCAACTCATTTCTCCATGTCCTTGACAATGTTTGAGGCATTATGTGCTCAATTGTTAAATTATTTTCAGCTAATAATTTCTGGAGATCGATTTTTTCTCTGTTTTCAAAATTCTCTAACCGTTCAAGGATATGCATATTATTTTTTGCGTTCATATTATAAAAATCTTTTATAAGTATTTTCTCTTTTATTTCATTATTGTCAGGAAATCTTTGATTACCCCTCTTTTGTAATAATATATATTTTAATATCTCTACATAATTTTCTTTGTAGTCAGGAAAATGTTTTATATCTCTGCCCAAAGTCATAAATAATTTATTTAACGCATTTGTGGGTACCTCGCATATTATCCTCCTAACAATAAATGCTTCCATTATTAATAGAATATCGAGTAAATTATTATCTGAAATAATCTTTTCGCAATAATAATCATGAAAGACTTCTAATAAAAATGGACATGCTACGGTCATATCTAGTTTATTAAGATATATTAATATTTCATTTATTTTTTTATTTGGATGTTCAGATGATATTATATGATTATAATATCCAGAGAAAGTTAATAGCTCGTGAAGTACATTTTCAATAGAAAGAGATTCATTTTTTTGTAAATATTCTTTGAATGTAAAATATACCTTATTTATAACAGGTACATGACGTTCTTTATAGGTTAAATAATCTCTTAAGAACCCACTGACATTATATTTTGTATTCTTTTCAATATTGTTCCAAAACTTTTCATAATATTCATTCTGTTTATCACTACTCAGACGCATTAATATAAAATTTCTGACTTTATCTGCTTCTGATAAATCTAACCCAGTTGAGTTAAGACTTTCAAAGATTAATTGCGGATCATCTTCACTATTTTTTAATCTAATATCCACTATATCCAAGCGTTTAATGGCCATAAATATTTCACTCAAGGGAATATTTATCTTTTGCAATAATTCTTTAAAGAAGAGATAATTTGTAACAATATTAGATGTATTATAATCTTTCCAACTTTTATCAAATATTGCTTTTAATGCAACAGCATCATTTTTTACAGGTTTTAATTTGACTTTTTCCTTGTTTGTATATTTTCCAACTAAATATTCGTTTTTTATTAATATTGTGTCTAAATTGTCATCTCTTTTGAGTTCTTCCTGCGTATGTACCAATGCTATCAATAGCAATGTTAAGGTCGTGATCCTTTGCTGACCGTCTATAACGATAAATTCTTGACCATTTTCTTCAGTTTCATCGTTATATAAATATACAATTGAACCAAAGAAATGTGATGTCCTTTTGTTTTTAATTACATCAATTAGATCATTAAATAATTGCCTGCAATTGCCTTTATTCCAGTCATAATTTCTTTGATATACGGGAATTACAAAACTTTTATCATGCCCTTCAAGAAATCTAATAAATTTATTTTCAAATGCTTTCATGGAAGTATTTTACATCATTTCAAAACATTTTGTCAACATTTTTATTACATTTTTTGATGATTTCGGGGTATTTCGTCTAACGTTCCGGCTGTTTACGACGTTTGGGCCGCCCGGATAAGCAAATGCTACGCATTTGCAGGGCGGACAAAATGTGCCGGACCAATGGCGTGGGAATGGAGCGTAGCGGAATGACCTAGCCGTTGCGTAGCCCGAGCCGCCTACTGGCGGCGAAGCATAAACAGTTCTGTTATGTGCCGTTTGCTTTACATTTTTATTCCAATATTTATTTTTATCACTACTTGTATAAACTTATTGAAAAGTATATCATAAACCAATATCCAAATAAAGGAGACTTTATGCAATCAAACAGCCACAATCAAGCTATACCGGAACTCGTCATCACTGCCGCTGAAACCGCCATTGACGCCCAATTACAGGCTCTTGCCCCTTATGCAACGCCCCTGACCGCGGAAGACCGCCACAACCTGCTCAAAACAGGACCAAAGACTTTCCAGTTTGTTGAACTGGCCCATACCTTAGCCGAGGAAAACCCGCAGTTGACCTCAAAAGCCTTTGACAT
>JAISCD010000072.1 GCA_031265825.1 Treponema sp.
GTTATCGCCGCGTTAAGCGCCGGGAAGCTATCCCTCGACGGGGCGGTTTCCCATGTGGTTCCCTTTGCCGATGCGATAGAAGCCTTCAAGATGGTTGACACGGGGGATCCGGGGATTCGCAAGGTGGTTCTTTCGTTTGAATAAATCCCTTGACGATTACCAAGTGTCAGATACTATATTTATGCCATGAATTGCCACAGAGGAAGCGGACGTTATTGAGTCGCGGCAGGAGAACAAGTCGGGGCGAATAAATGTTTTATTGCTATAGGCGCATTGCCCGGCATTGTAACGTTCCAGCTTCCATCTTTTAATACCATATTTCCCTAAAACATTTCACAATTTATCGGCTGAGGGCGTTTGCGCGCCTCTACAGCCATCCTTGACTAAACTACAGCCAAGCTACTATAATATTCCATAATGATAATTTCCATGATGCAGGTCATTTTTGAAATCCCAGATGTCGGTAGTATAAAAGAAAAACGCCGAGTCGTCCTTTCTATAAAAGACAAATTGCAACAACGTTTTCACATGAGCGCCGCGGAAGTAGACCTACAAGACTCGCTTTCCTTCGCCCAGATAGGCGCGGCGGTGGTGTCGAATTCAAAGATATTCGGCGAAACTATTATGAATAAGGCGTTTAAGATCATAGAAGACGAAATGCCGGTGCGTATTCAAGACGTGGCGATCCATTCGGAGGAGTTTTAAGGCGGTTATGAACAAGTTATTATTATTTGCGGTTACCGTTTTTTGTTTGAGCGGATGCGTAGACATGAGTGCGGATATAGCTGTTCAGCCTGACGGAAGCGGCGTACTGACTCTCGAATACCGCGTCTTGAAATCGCTCTATGAATTGGGGGAATTGGACGGTAACTCCGCGCGTCCGATTGTTCCTGTGGGTAAAGCGGATTTTGAACGGAGCGTCAAGCGCATCGACGGGTTACGCCTCGTCTCTTTCTCGGTAAAGCCTGAAAAAGGCGGCGCCCCGCAGGACAAGGACGATATAGTCGTCATGGCTAAACTGGGATTTTCAAACCTAGACGCATTGGTTCGGTTTTTGGACGGCGCGGGTCAAAGAGCCGTTTATTCTCAGGAAAACGGGAACAATAAGTTGTCATTGGTCTTGTGGGAAGAATGGGAGGGAATTGACGCTGATTTGAGCGATCTTGCTATTGCGGTTTTGGAAGGTTATCGCTTCAGCTTGCGGTTTTCCGCCCCGAAAGGCTCTGCTCAAATCCGCTGTTTTACCACAGATGGTCGGATTCTAAACGCGAGCGCAGAGCGAGTGTCGATTTCAACATCGGCTCTCATCGCGGAAAAGAACGGCGTTCAAATGGAGATTCTGTGGTGATGAACGTGTTTTGCTTTTTATGGCTACCCTTATTTCTTCTTTTTTGGCAGAGCATTTCACCCGGCAGAGCCGGAGCAAGTAGCGCATGGGCTGTTATTTTCGGGAGTATCGTTGCGGTTATCGCCTTTTTCTTCGGTCCCTTCATAGAAGGAGGCGCGTTTGGTTTTTCGCAGTTGCTCGAAATATTCGTTGACTTGACCGGCGCGCCGATTCTGGCGCCAATGGTTTTCTACGCGCTTTTATTGTTGTTTCGGTTGGCGAAAGACCCGCACGGATTTGCGAGTTTTACCCTTCTCTGGCTCATACCTTGTGCCGTAATGCGGGGTGTAGAATGGTTTGAAGAAGACGACCCAAGCAGGCTCGTGCTAATCCCCTTGCTTTGGAGCGCACTCGCAGTAGGCGGTTCCTTCTTTATCAGCCTCGCCGTCCACTCAGCCTCCAAACCGGGTAAGGTCTGGGGTAAGCTCATCGTTTGCTTTTTGTGTTTTGCTGGTATTCCGCTACTCTCGTTCTTGACCACGACTACATATTGGGCGTTTTTTTCACAGAAAACACAGCTTGGCTTCGGACTGCTCGTTCCTGTCTTCATCCCACTTGTGGTCGCGGTCATATCGTCATGGCTCAAAAAGCCCGATCCTGTTCCGCCTTCACAAGAAGTTACAGAAATTGACGGTGATGTAAAGAATACATTGCTTTTTCCGAAAGTATCGGATACTATAAAGATCGAGCGGTCTTAAGAAAACGCTCCAAAGGGGTTGTCGAAAATGTTGAAAATAGAAAAACTTTCTGTGTTTTATGGGGGAATTCACGCGCTTAGGGGCGTAAATATTGAAGTTGCAGACGGGAAAATCATCACGCTCATCGGTGCAAACGGCGCAGGAAAAAGTACTATACTCAACAGCATCGTAGGATTGGTGAAATCTTCTGACGGCATTGTCGAATGGAACGGTGAAAACATAATCGGTTGTAAGACAAAAGATATTGTGTCTATGGGACTAGTACTGGTGCCTGAAGGTAGGCGTATTTTCCCCAACCTCTCGGTTGACGAAAACCTCCGCCTGGGCGCTTATTTCCGCAAAGATAAGACAGGTATAAGAACGGATAGGGAACGTTGCCTGACCTTGTTTCCGCGTCTTAAAGAGCGTCTACGTCAGAGCGCTGGCACCTTGTCAGGCGGGGAGCAACAGATGCTGGCAGTTGCGCGTGGTCTTATGTCCAATCCTAAACTACTCATGCTCGACGAGCCATCGCTGGGACTTGCCCCTATTGTGTCGAAGATAATTTTTGATGTCATCCGTGAAATCAACCGCAACGGCGCTACGGTCTTGCTCATTGAACAAAACGCCCGCGCGGCCCTTGAAATCGCGGACTACGCCTATGTCCTAGAAACAGGTGCGGTCGCCATACAAGGAAAAGGGGATGCGCTTCTCAATGACGATAATGTGAGAAAGGCATATCTGGGAGAAGGATAATGATAAAGTAAAATGAAAACAGTGAAAATACTCTCCTTCATTTACGTATTTCTAAATTTTCTCTCATGCAAGACTGAACAGATATTTGATATAAGCGTTAAACAAGCCACAGAAGATCTCAAGAAGGGCGATATTGCCTTCATCTTGTCAGCATCCGCAGAGGATATGGAGGAGATTATCCGCATAAACCAAGATGCTCCGTTTTACGCAGGACTGTTAGTTGAAGAACAGGAGACCGCTCCGAAATTGCGCACGGCGCGTCTCTTCGAGGCAGGGCTTATCTCCTCTTCAGAACAGACGAGCGTCGAATCAGGCAAAAAATTGCTATCCCTCATCTTGGCAGACGAGACTGTGGCGGAATACGTCTTACGGCGTATGGAAGCCGATGTTTTCAAATCTCCTGCTTTTCCGGGATTCTCCACGCTGAAAGCCGCGGCGCTTTATAAGCATGGACGCTTTGTCGATGCCCGGAAGTCAGCTAACGACAGTGCCGTATTCGAGAAATGGAGTAACGCCTTGTCTTTGACTAGCTCCATGAGAAGCGGCGGTACAATTTCTGGAGAACTGATGGATTTTTTCTTTGATGGTCCGGTTGACGAAACCCAGAAATGGGCGTATGAAGAGATAAAAAGTACGGAATTCTTCTCTAGTGATCTTTTCGAGACCGAATCAGCGGTTTTACGTGGGCATTATGCGACATCGGTATTTGATTACCGAGAAGGTCTACGATGCTTCCGTCCGATTTTAGATGAGGAAAAGGCGTTATTTTATAAATACCCATACTTAATAGCGGACTTGGGACGATGTTTTCAATACGCGGACGCCGACCAAGGGGTGAATCTTTTTTCGGAATGGGATGCTCAAGAGAATAAAGAGACGGACCCAATCGCTCGGTTTTACCTGTTGTTCTTCGCGGGTAGAATGGAGAGACAGAAGAAGAATTATACATCTGCCGCGGCTTTTTTTGAGAAAGCGGTTTCTTTTGCGCCGGATAGGGAGCAAAAAGACGCATGTATCTGGTATCTTTTAGACGTCCTTCAAAAGTCCGACCCAGAAAGTGTCGTTCCATTCATCGCAAAATACGCACCGCTGTGGGGAGACGCCTTTTATTTCTCAGACATTTTGGATACGCTCTGTCAGTATTTGACTACTAATCACAAATGGACGAGGATGCTGGAGCTTTTCCCTGTTATCAGACGCTACGCAGACGGGGCGAGCTTTGCCAAGTACGCCTATATTGTGGGGCGCATTGCCGCGGAAGGTTTCGTTCCTGACGCGGAGATTCAGGCGTTCACCGGTATTGACGGGTCAAGCAAGGCGTTTTTCAGAATCGCCTTTGTCCAAAAGAATGCTTCTTTTTATTACCGCGCGATGAGCGCACGGTATATAGGAGAAAGCATTGAAATTTCCAATGAGGTAGAGACAAACGAGCCTGAAACGTTGTCTTTTATGCGAGGTTTTTTTGAATATGGCGCCGCACAGTTTGCAACTGTCTACATAGAAGAATTCTTAAAGGAAAAAAAGGCGGAAGTCTGGTCGGAAAATACGACATATTCCGCGATTGACGAATTGCGAGCTATGGCGAGACTTCTTTATAGAGAAGAATACTGGCATGAGGCGATACAGTTTCTCATTCCTGTTTGGGAAAAAGAAGGGTTGAATTATTCGGATATGGAAATTTATTATCCGCGTCCTTTCAAGGACATGATAGAGAAATACGCGGAGTTGACAAAGGTGAATCCCGCTGTGCTGTTTGGGCTTATCCGTACCGAAAGCACATTCAGGAGCGCGGTCGTTTCACATGTGGGTGCTGTTGGGCTGTCCCAGCTCATGCCGGAAACAGCGGAAGAAACCGCGCTCCGTATAAAGAGACAAGGCGGTCCCGATTACGTCACGGATGGACTCCATTTGACGGACCCTGAAACCAATGTCCATATAGGTTCGTTCTATTTAGCGTCTTTGATCAAGAGTATGGACGACAGTCTCATGTTCAACCTCTTGGCTTACAATGGGGGACCGAATAGGGTGAAACGCTGGCGCTCCGCGGATACCACGCTTCCAGACGACCTTTTCTTGGAGACCGTACCGATAACCGAAACCCGTGAATATGGAAAAAGAGTGTCCGCATCCGCGGCCGCCTATGGTTATTTGTATTACGGACTAAAAATGGAGGCAATTCTTGCCGACATTTATAAAAGATAAGGGAAAAGATTTGGATTTTGAAACACGCCCAGAAAACAAAAAAAAATCTCCTCTAAATTTGCCGGTTCGTGTCGCGTCTTTAATCGGCGGTGGTGTATTGACTGTCTTCGCCGTTGGTTTGAGCCTCTCCATAGTAGATGCTTTCTTTAATATAGAAGGATTTTCTTTTAATCTGGGTGGGCTGGGAGTTTTTTTCGCAGACGCTTATGGAATATTAGCCTTTGCCATTCCTTTGTACATACTCTGTAATGCCTTTCTGCTCTTTGAACCGGTCTACCGTCCAAGTCGTATGTTCGTCTTGCTCTGTTGTATCATCCCTTTCTTAACGCTGGCTTTCAGCGGCAACATAAATCGCAATTTTGATGCCGTCATGGAAAATTCAGCCTTCTTCGCGGCTATCGGAAGATTTGGCTTCATCTGTATTGTGCTTTTCGTCATAATCTTGGAAACGATTTTCATCGTATTCATTACAGGACTGCTATTCTCCGGTAAGGTCTCCCCGCCAAAGAACGAGCCGAATAAGAACAACGATAGTGTTAAAACCGAACATCGTCGAACCGTTCCTCCCAGAGGTCCGCCAGCAAAGATTCTCCCGCTCATTCCCGTCATAAAACCAACCAATCCCGCGAAAACGGAACCGCCAAAACCAAAACATAAAGAATACCATAACGAAGAATCTATAGACTTTGATTTTCCGGAACTCAAGCCTTTAAGTAGTCGGGAAGCTTTCCGTGACTTTGAGGCTACCCTATCAAAATCTAACGAAAGTGTCAAAAGAGTATACACACCTGCGGCGCGCACGCCATCCGCTTATGTGCCAGAGCCGTTTGATCAAGACCCGCGAGAGATAACAGACCCAGCGAAATATAATGACGATGACGCACGGCGCACACAAAAGCCCGTGGCGTACACACCGTCCGCTTATGTGGATATACCAGAGCCGTTTGACCAAGACCCAGAGGAGATAACAGACCCAATGAAATATAATGATGATGACCCACGGCACACACAGCAAAAGCCCGCGGCGTACACGCCGTCCGCTTATGTGGATATGCCAGAGCCGTTTGACCAAGACCCGCAGGAGATAACAGACCCAGCGCAGTATAATGATGACGACCCGCAACGCACACAGCAAAAGCCCGCGGCGCATACGTCGTCCGTGGTTGAGCGTCAACCCCGCAAATGGCGGAACTACCACATACCGGTTCTGGGTATTCTCAACGACTACCCTGACGGACAGTATTGGATAATCGACGACGCGACTCGGGCGGCCGCCACCATACTCAAGGATACGTTGAGTGAGTTCAAGATTCATGCGGAAGTCACCGGCATACGCAAGGGACCCGTCATCACCATGTTCGAGATTCTCCCCGCGCCCGGCGTGAAACTCTCCCGCATCGTCAACTTGCAAGATAATATCGCGCTACGGCTCGCGGCCGCGTCAGTACGTATTGTAGCGCCCATTCCGGGCAAACACGCGGTCGGCATCGAGGTGCCTAACGCCAAGCGCAACATCGTTTCTTTTGCGGAAATCATTGAGTACGACATCAACAGTGACAATGACGGTAAACACATGGGCATACCGGTCGTTCTCGGCAAGGACATCGCAGGTGAAGCCCAAACTGTAGATTTAACCCAGATGCCCCACCTGCTTATCGCGGGCGCGACCGGCTCAGGCAAGTCCGTGTGCGTCAACGCCATGATCCTATCGATCCTTTATCGACGCTCTCCCAACGAAGTCCGCCTCATCCTCATCGATCCCAAAATCGTGGAACTCAAACTCTACAACGATATTCCGCACCTCCTCACGCCGGTCATCACAGAACCGAAAAAGGCGTTCCAAGCCCTGCAATACTGCGTATGCGAGATGGAGCGGCGCTATGCGTGCTTGGACTCGATGGGCGTCCGCGACATCAAGAGTTACAATAAACGTATCAAAGAGCGCAACATCGCTACGGAGCACATGCCTTACATCGTGGTCGTCATTGACGAATTCGCTGACCTGATGGCGACGACAGGTAAAGACCTTGAGTCAACGTTCTCCCGCCTTGCCGCTATGAGCCGCGCCGTGGGTGTTCACCTCGTGCTTGCTACGCAACGCCCGTCTATTGACGTCATCACCGGACTTATAAAGGCGAACATCCCCAGCCGCATCGCCTTTATGGTGGCGAGCAAGACGGACAGCCGCATCATCATAGACGTCGTCGGAGCGGAAAAACTACTCGGTAAAGGCGATATGCTCTATGCAGGCATTGTCGATCCCTTCCCCGTGCGTATGCAAGGCGCTTTTGTGTCCGAAGAGGAAGTCGAGCGGCTGGTGGATTATGTCAAAACGCTTGGAAAGCCAGACTATATCGACGATGAAATCTTCTTTGACGATGATGACAACATGGAACAGGAGCTTTTCACCGAAGGGAACGATCCGCTCTATGAAAAAGCGTGGGAGATTGTGCTTCAACAAGGCAAGGCGAGTGCAAGCTATATCCAGCGCAAATTGAAAATCGGCTACAATCGAGCCGCGCGCCTCGTAGAGGAAATGGAGAGTCGGGGGCTGGTTGGACCTGCCAACGGCTCAAAACCAAGAGATTTACTGCGCGGCGTATAATCCAACAGACATTTTCCCATTACACGAAACTAACTCAAGGCTTGGAGTGATTGGCACTTCTCCGATTACGGGCTGCTTGGAGTGATTGGCACCTTTCCGATTATGAGATGCTTGGAGTGATTGGCACCTTTCCGATTATGAGATGCTTGGAGTGATTGGCACCTTTCCGATTA
>JAISCD010000075.1 GCA_031265825.1 Treponema sp.
TGCCTGACACCAACGGCGGACGAGGCGGCGTCTGACATCAACGGCGGATAAGACGGCGTCTGACACCAACGGCGGACGAGGCGATGCCTGACACCAACGGCGGACGAGGCGATGCCTGACACCAACGGCGGACGAGGCGGCGTCTGACATCAGCGGCGGATAAGACGGTGTCTGACACCAACGGCGGACGAGGCGATGCCTGACACCAACGGCGGACGAGGCGGCGACTGACACCAACAGTGGCAGAGGCGGCGTCTGACACCAACAGCGGCAGAGACGGCGTCTGACACCAACAGCGGCAGAGACGGCGTCTGACACCAGCGAAGGGATAAGACGGCGTCTGACACCAGCGGCGGGAAGGCGGCGTCTGATACCAGCGGCAGACGGGACGGTGTCTGACACCAGCGGCGGACGAAGCGGTGTCTGACACCAATGGCGGATAAGACGGTGGCTGACACCAGCGGCGGATAAGGCGGTGGCTGACACCAGCGGCGGATAAGGCGGTGGCTGACACCAGCGGCGGATAAGGCGGTGTCTGACACCAACGGCGGATAAGACGGCGGCTGACACCAGCAGTGGACGAGGCGGCGTCTGACACCAACGGCAGATAAGACGGCATCTGACACCAACGCGGATGAGGCGGCGTCTGACACCAACGGCGGTGGACGAGGCGGTGTCTGACACCAACGGCGGCGGACGGGCGGTGTCTGACACCAACGGCGGACGAGGCGGCGTCTGACACCAACGGCGGAAAGGCGGTGTCTGGCACCAGCGGCAGACGAGACGGCGGCTGACACCAACGGCGGACGAGGCGGCGTCTGGCACCAACGGCGGACGAGGCGGCGGCTGACACCAGCGGGGATAAGGCGGTGTCTGACACCAACGGTGGATGAGACGATGTCTGACACGCGGCGGACGAGACGGCGACTGACGCCAACGGACGAGACGGCGACTGACGCCAACGGACGAGACGGCGACTGACACCAGCGGCGGACGAGGCGTCTGACACCCGTGGCGGGCGAGGCGGTGTCTGACACCAACGGCGGATGGGCGGTGTCTGACACCAACGGCGGATGGGCGGTGTCAGACACGGCGGCAATGAGTCAATTCGTGTTTGTAATGATTCAATTCATGTTTGCAGTGACTCAATTCGTGTTTGCAAGGGAGGCGGTAACGGCGGATGAGGCGGCGTCTGACACCAGCGGCGGAGAGACGATGTCAGGCATGGACGGCGGATAAAGCGGCGTCTGACACCAACGGCGGACGAGGCGGTGTCTGATACCAGCGGCGGATAAGACGATGTCTGACACCAACGGTGGATAAGACGATGTCTGACACCAGCGCGGATGAGACGGCGTCTGACACCAACGGTGGATAAGGCGGTGTCTGACACCAGCGCCAAGGCGGGTAAGACGGCGTCTGACACCAACGGCGGATAAGACGGTGTCTGACACCAACGGCGGATGAGACGATGTCTGACACTAGCGGTGGACGCGGCGGCGTCTGACACCAACGGCGGATAAGGCGGCGGCTGACACCAACGGTGGACGAGGTGGCGTCTGACACCAGCGGCGCTGTGGGTGTGGGGGGTGGCGGAAGACCGCGCAAGCGGTCTGGAGACAGGGGGGCGCACCACAAGGGCGCCTGTGTGCCGACCTCCGTTTAGGGAAAGACGCGCCCCCTCCTCATGCCTTGGTGTCTGACACCCGTGAGACGGCGGGGTATGCCCCTTTACAGGGGGCGGACTTTTTGCTACACTGTTTGACATGGAAACTTCAAGAAAGAAAGTATCCCTTACAGGCGTAAAGCCGACAGGGAACCTCCATATAGGGAACTATTTCGGCGCGATAAAGCCGGCTTTGGAACTCGCGGAAACCTATGACGCGCGCTATTTCATAGCGGACTATCACGCGCTTAACACGATCAAAGACGCGGCTGTTCTTGCGGCGAATATCAGAGAGGTCGCCGCCGGTTGGCTGGCTGGAGGACTTGACGCTGAAAAAACTATCTTCTACCGTCAGAGTTCGATCCCTGAGACGTTTGAACTTGCTACCTTGCTCATGGCGTTTACGAGTAAGGGACTCATGAACCGCGCGCACGCTTATAAAGCCGCGGCACAGGCGAATACGGAAAAGGGCGCAGACCCGGACGCGGGCGTGAATATGGGCTTGTTCACCTATCCCGTTCTCATGGCCGCGGATATTCTCCTGTTCGATTCAGACGTGGTACCTGTGGGGAAGGATCAAACACAACACGTCGAGATGGCTCAGGACGTGGCAGAGGCGTTTAATTTTAACTATGGGCGGGACGGCTCCACAAACTCCAACAATCTGGGATTAACGATTCCCACCGCTTTGGTGAGGGAAAACGTCGCGGTGGTTCCCGGGCTTGACGGTCGCAAGATGAGCAAGAGTTACAATAACGCCATCCCTTTGTTCTGTTCCGAGAAACAGCTCCGCAAGTTTATCATGCGTATTGTTACCAATTCCCAAGGCGTTGAGGAACCGAAGAAGCCTGAGGACTCGCAAATCTTTCTCCTGTACAAGCTGTTTGCAAACGCCGAAGAGCAAGCCGCATTAGCCAGCCGTTATCGGGCAGGCGGTATGGGCTGGGGCGAGGCTAAGGAGGAACTTTTCCGCGTAACCAACCGCGAGCTTGCGCCTCTGCGGGAACGTTTCAACGTAATCATGGAAGACCCCCTAAGGTTGGACGCGATCTTGGCTCAAGGAGCGGAAAAAGCCCGCGCCATCGCGGTAAAGACCTTGAAACGCCTGCGGAAAATCGTAGGTATTCAATGATCGCCATTGCGCGGCGGGTGTGTTAGGCTGTAACTATGGATGTTTTAGAACTAAACCTTTGTAGTCCTCTTTTCTACCAGAGAAGCCAATCCGAAAACAACCTTGAAGAGTTGTTCTGTTTTGAGTTAAATCCTCTGCCAGCCCAGAGTATTGATCCACAAGCGGATCAGCTGATAGGGAAACAGGTATTTCACGGCTGCGCCGCGACTCCCGGCGCAGGAGACGGAATGGAGTTGTCCGCTGGCCCCTATCTTTTTGCCCAAACGCGGGAGAACACCACGCCGGATTACTGGCTGTTTATGGCGGTAGAGGTTCAAAAGGACGGTTTATGGAAACGTATTCGTTTAGAAAATCGGCTTTTCCTCAGAATACTCTTTGAAGATGGGGAAAAAGTTACCCAGATTTTCAGACCGTGTAGTTTGTCTAGCGATTTGCGGTTAAACAAACAAGGCTCGCAAGAAAGGCTGTAATATGGTATATAGCGTGAAGAATATAGCGAAGGTATGTTATTTTTTTAGCGTCTGTTTCGTGGTTGTTTTGCTGGTATGGACCACGGCGCATTTCTTCCAAATAAGCGAAACAAACGCTGAGGTAGTAACTCTGCCTGTTTTTTCCTTGTGGGGCTTCTTAGAAGGGGCGCGCACCGGCATCCCGTTTGCACTCTACCTTGCGGTTTTAATCAGTCTGAGTTATACGGCGCGGAAGAAAATTAAAATAATTCCCTCTATTGTAACCACCTTTCTCTTGGCTGTCGGTTGGACTTTCCTGTCCGCGTGGGCGGTCGCCCATATACCGCCTCATTCCAATATTTCAGGAAAGCCTGTTTCTCTGGTAAGAAACGGGCTCATCGTAACTACGGACCGCGGGCAAAAAGCGGTCTTTTTTCCCACAGGTTCGCCTCCGTCTTCGCTCGTCTTTACTGGAGCGTTGCAGTTTGACAACGCGCCGCAAACGCCGAATTCCGCGAAGCCCCTTTCTTTCAAGGCGGATAGAGTTCCTTTAACCCAGAGCATTTCTAATGATTTTTTGCGCCTCGCAAGAAATCTTGCCGGACTACAAGAAATGGGGTTTGCCTATTTCGCCGTCTATACCGCGGGACTCGTGGTCCTGCTCGTTTCTACGCGCTTCATTATGGATTTAAGCGTGTGGGCTTTAGTCAATCTGTTCCTCGGATTTATCGCTTTCTATGGAATATCGGCTTTCGAGTTGTTTATAAACTCAAATTGGCGGTATGCGAATTTGGTTTCGTTTGTCATTGATAGAACTCCCACGCCGCTCATAGACTCCTTGGTTCTTTGTATCGCGGGTTTATTCGTCATGGGCGTAAGCGGCGCTGTTTATCTTATCAAAAAAAGAAGGCGTAAGGAGGCGTAATGAAAAAACAATTATCGTCTCCTATCATTTTTGTGCTTTATGTCGTGATTTCTTGTTTCGCAGTTATGGTGTTCAGGTATGTGGCGCCCGGAACGCCCGCGCCGTTACCTGTATATGCGATCAAATGGCGGCTCATAAAAGGCTTGCTAGATGTATGCGACTTCTTCCCCGCGATAGTCTTGGCAGGATTTGTCGTTCCTTTTGGGGTTCACATAGAGGATATAAGGCTTTTTCCCCGTTTTTCCTTATATTTCCTTTCACGCATGACGACGATGATCATTATCGCAATTTGCGCGACAGTGGTTTACGGCACGCTCCTATTCCTCGTCAAGCCGCTTACCCAGAATTACCGCGAAACCTTGATATTTAATGGAGAACTCTTTCTTCGATCAAAAGAAGACGCCCAACGGAAAGCCAATGAGGGCAAATGGATAGATGCGGAAAAATCTATATTGATTTGTAGGCGTATCTGGGCAACAAACGAAGAAATAAAGTCTTTAGCGGAACAAATACAGATAAACGCTACTGAAATGCGTCTTGTAAACGCGATTGATGAATCAAGAAAATTATACAATATTACTGAGGAATCTAACGATAAACAGCCTAAAAAGCAGGAAATGAAACTGCATGAGCCTGTGAGTGTCGCCGAAGCGCTCGATATGGCGCATAAGGCGCTCAATGAAAAGCGGTTTTATGACGCATATTGGCTTGCGAGCGTGGGAGAGCGGCTTGCCAGAAGGAATGGACCTGAATACAAACAGGCTGTTACCATTGAGGCTGACGCATGGAAAGCTATCAATCAAATGAATCCCTCGATTCAAGAGTCCGAAGCTTTCGCGTTCTATCGTGAAAAAAGGAATGGTTATCTTGCGATAGAAGATGAAGATTGGATCAGAGCCTACCATATTTTCTATAGACTCGCTGTGATGAATCCGGGCGACCCTGACATAGCAAATTTTCTTGCGTTAAGCAAGGAAAAGGTTCCATCTTTGGCTTTTTTCCTTAATAATAATGAACTAGTTCTTGGAGAAATCATATCAGAAGCCTTCTATTCCCTGCCTATGCAAGACGTCCGCGTCGTGATGCGTATCGGGTATCTTTCAGTGTTTCCTGACGCGGCTTACGGGCGAGACATTGAAATTGATGCTATTGACCAAGAAAATCGCCTCTTGTGCCAAATGAAAGCGTCCTATTGCAAGGTATTCTCACAGGCGGACAGTGAACGTGGTCTCATCATCATGTTATGCGCCCTAGAAGACGGTGAACAGTTTAATCCGACAATAATCGGAACAAACACAGAGCTTTTTGAAAACGCCCAAATAAGTCTAAACATTAATTATGACGATTTCATCCTCTTGTCAAAGATACAAAGAGGATTGGACTCTTTTTTCATTGGCGAACTTTTTCGCGCACAAGAAAAGTTTGGCGATTATGGCTATATCCCCCAAGTATTCCAAGCCGATATTGTTTACCGTATCTTTGGTACCGCGACTTTTCTCCCTATCGCCATATTGGTCATAATCCTTGGATGGCGCTTTCGCGCAAAAAAAACGCCTCAATATATAGGGATTCCTATGCTGTTTATTCTCCCCTTTGTTTTTAATAGCTTCGTTCTCATGTACCACGAAGTTATCAATAAGACAAGCATCTTATCCGTTGTTGGTATAGGCTTTGTCAATTCGCTCATTGTGTTTTCTGGAGGAATAATAATCTGTTTCTTCTTTGCTCTGATGGGACTTGCCGTGCAAAAAATTGAGCAGTAAGGCGTTAAGAAACGCCGTCTTTTGCCGATATTAGAAGCTATGGTTATGTATCATTGTTCAATTATCGTAACAAGCCAAGCGTTGATTTTACATCGTTTAAGTGTCAACTCAAGTGAAAAAGCGGTTTTACTTATACACGACAGTAGCGCTAATGCAGAAGCAGGTTCACGAGAAACAGTTGACGCCATTTTCCGTGGAGGATTAGATTTACCCTCTATACGCGAGAGTGGAGTTTTTGAGAAGGTCATAGTTTGCGATTCTTTTTCAGGACTTAACTTGAAAGCAAAAGACATCGGTTCTTACGAAAAAAGAATTAGAGAGTCATTTGATGGAACGTTTGCCGAAAACAACATTACTTTAGATGATTTTACCGCCTTTTATACTGCGAATGATTGGTGGGAAGGCGAATTTAAGGTATATTTATCCCTAAATAATCGTAAATGCCATATAATAGAGAGCATCAAAGATGCTTTTTATTCCGCATATTTTATCAACGATTCGGTTTATAAAAGTGTTCTGCTCAAGCATAATGCGGCATATCCGGATGGTATAAGCGATGTGGCAGTAATACGCAACACATCGATAAAAAGTATTGAGAAATACAAGAATAAAAATGTGGAAATTTGGGATGTTGAAAAAGCGCTTAATTCTTCAAGCAACGAAAGTATAAATAAAATACTTATATTTTATAAACACTACAATATTTCGCCGAAGTCGAACTCTGTTTTGATGTTGCTTAACAATCCGAGATTCTTCCATTACGATGGTGCTGTTAAAAATAGCGATACTCGTGTATTAAGGTATTATACAAAGTTCGGCTTCACGTTTGACTATAAAAAAGCTGTGAACGCCGCCAAATATTCAGAACAAATCGCCTTGAGCTTTTATGTCGATGAATCGTCTTATATTTATTTAAAGCATCATCCTCGTTCATGGTTTAGCACAGAAGAAATGCAAGATTATTTCGGTGAGAAAACTTACAGCCTATCTCCGTTGCCCATTGATTTTTACAATATCCTCCGTGAAGCGCAAAGTATGAAATTTGATAAAGCGATTTGTTTTTCGTCGTCTTCCAACCAATTCGTAGAAACAGTTGCGTCCAAATATGTATTATTGGGCACTGACTTTTATAAATCATACTTTTACTATCTCAAACTATATTCCGCTTTGGCGTTTATCCTTTCCCATCTAGATTCAGGCCCCCCCCCCCACCGTCAATTTATTCAACCGCGCCGTTTATTTCGCAAATTAACCTGCTGTTAGAACATTGCTTTAATTTACAAATAAGAGCAAACGACTACTCAAAAAAGAATGCAGGATTAGCCCTTGATGCTAATGCGTTTGTTATTCTTAAAGATATGAACGAATCGCCGAGAGACAGCGCGAATTTTATATGCCTTAATGAAATTAATTGTGAAATACCACTCGATAGACATTTTTTATTTAAGATTGAAAAGAAGGCTTTATGTTCAAATGTATTAGACCCGCTTCATACTGAATACATTCATTTTATTACGCCTGACGCAAGAGTAAAGGAAGCAATCAGGAAATTTCACCTTGAAAAGAACTTGCCGTTTATGAAAATCAGAATGTCTGTACATTCTCCGGATATTGATGAAGAATTTGATATTATAAATAGAATCAACCTACAGTATGAATATAAAATGCTGAAATACAAACTGGAACTGCTTGATGACACCTATCGCAGGGGCGTGAGCTTCGCCGCCGCGTTTCTTGACTTGCCGAAACTCGATAAACTCATTGCGCTCGCCCGTAGTTGCTCGGACTTTGAATCGTATTGCGATATTTTAAGCGTACTCGCCAAGAATTATTTGGTAATAGCGGCGGTGAAAGATACTCCGGGAAGTAATATACCCGCAAACATTCTGGAAAAGTTGCGCTCACTTGGACTGACGGATTTTGACAAGACGCTTTGGAAAATGTATATTGGTGTAATTTACAAAGGCGTAATCATTGCGCAGAAATACGGCGAGCCGACTAAAGCCGTAGAATTTGCGCCGTCCGATAAGCTGTTCGGCTTAAATATAAGAATCGGTAGTCACGCTTGGAGCGGCAAAGGCGGTAAAGACAAAGCGGAAATAATCGTGGACGGTACAGATTTCGCGGTAAACGCTCGTGGGATAAATATCGTCGTTTACGACGCGGAAAGACACGAGCTTATCGACAGAGTAGCGTTTGATTGGCACGATAGAAATTGTGTGTGCAAGAGATAAATATTCTCACGGGAAAATTGAGTAGCAGGGCTTAAGAAACGCCTTTTTTTGCCGATATTAGAATCTATGGATACGAATTATGAACAAAAACGCCAAGTGCTTGAGCAAGAAAGTGACATACTCGACAAAATCAACGATACGCAGGACACCATGCGGTCTGCGGTAACGAAGCGTGAATGGGCGGATTTTGAAGGGCTTCTCCTTTCAATGAACGGCTACAAGGATCAGTTTGAGGTTCTTGAAAAAGAACGTATGGAGCTGTTTTCAGGTTCCCTTGACGCTCAAGGGAATACGCCGCATTTTTACACACTCATAGCGAAACTACCTGAAAACGAGCGCCGCGAACTTGCGAATATCTATCGTAGAATAAAAGAACGCGCGCTCAAAGTCCGCCTCGCCAATGACAGCCTTGCTCTTTATCTTGAAGAAGCCAAGACGACTCTGAACGCTTTTATGAAGGCGGCTTTCCCGACTACAAGTGGAAACACCTATTCAAGAAAAGGTACAAAGATAGAAGCCGATATGAGCGCATTGGTAATAGACCATGTGCTATGAGGCGGTTTGAACGCTACCTACTTTCATTAAGGAGAAAATATGACGTCTACATTTACCGGCATAGAGATGGGTAAACGCGCTGTGAGCGCGAATGAGCAGGCAATCAACACCACCGGACACAATATCTCTAACGCTTCAACAGAGGGTTATTCGCGCCAGCGGGCGCACTTATCAACATTTTCGTCCATCTACCTCCCCGGATTAAACCGTGAGAATTCCGCGGGACAAATCGGCATGGGCGTAACAGTTGAACGTATTGAGCGGGCGCGCGACCAGCTTCTGGATAAGCGTATCGCGTCCCAATCCGGTAGGGAAGGCTATTGGCAAGCCCGCGATCCTTATATTCGTATGCTAGAACAGGTCTACCTTGAGCCGGGTGAGAATTCTGTTCGCAGTAAGATGGACGCTTTTTGGGATTCTTGGCAGGAAGTGGCGACTTATCCCACAGACACCGCTCCTCGTAATGCGATCATTGAACGCGGTAAAACCCTCGTAGACGCCATCCACGACCGATACAGTAGCCTCAAGGGATTGCAAGACATGGCTAACGAAGACATTGCTCTGCGGCTCGATCAAGTGAACAAGTTTTCCCGTGAGATCGCAGGGCTGAACCGTCAGATAGAGGAAGTCCGTTCTCAGGGCGACAATCCCAATGACCTCCTTGACCGCAGGGACCTTTTCGTGGACAAGCTCTCAAGCCTCGTAGACGTTACTATTGATGATCGGGACCCTGACGAATTTATGGTGCATACCGCGGGTATGGTTCTGGTGCAAGGAAAAATCGGTAGACAATTCGCCTTTGAGCCCGCGCCCGCGCTCCCTGACGGTACACAAGGTTATTCCAAAATCACATGGGCTGATACTGGTGAAGACATTCATTTCAGAGGCGGATCAGTTGCCGCGCTTGTGGATTTCCGCGATCAAACTGTCGCCGAGGAAATCCGCAGTCTGGACTCCATGACCATGAATTTTGCGGATTTGGTGAACGAAGTCCACCGCTCGGCTTTTGGCTTGAACGGCGTAACAGGGGAAAATTTCTTTACCGAACACAACTTTGTTACCAATGTGAACGGCGCTTATGACCGCGACGGAGACGGTATCGACGATTCGTCGTACATTTTTCGCATAAACGGTGTGAATGTACTTGAGGAGCGGGCGCAGGTTGGGCTTGAAGGGACGCTCACCCTATCTGCGGGCGAAGGCATGGTTGAGGTGCGGTACTATCCCACAGACACCGTTGCCGACGTTGTTAGCCGTATCAACAATTCAGGCGCGGATGTGGTCGCCCGTCTGAACCGCGAGGGGCGCCTTTCCTTGAAAGGCGTACCGACCTCTATCGCTGAACAGCCGGACTTTGTGATTCGGCATATTGAGGATTCTGGGCGTTTTCTGAACGGATACGCGGGCGTATTGAATGAGAGCGGGGCGGATGGCGCTTTTGATTGGCAAAGGGCGGACGCGGTTACGGCTTTACGAGGCGAGGCGGTGGACTATGCGGCATCGCCGATAGCGCACCCGTCAGGTTGGCTTGAGGTAAATTCGGCGCTTATCAAGGACCCATCGTCTGTTGCCGCGGGTTTTGGCGTGAACGGACGTCCTGCTAATCTGGGCAATGGGGATGCGGCGCTCGCCATTGCCTCTATCCGTAACACAGAGGTCATGGTTGGTAAGCAAGGCACGTTTGACGACTACTTTGCGGACGCGGTGGGGTGTGTGGGGCTTTTGGGTGAGCAGAGCGGGCGTATGCTTGAGACGCAGAATCTAGTGATGAAGCAGTTGAACGCTATGCGTCAGTCGGTCTCCGGCGTCAATATGGACGAGGAGCTTGCCAATATGCTGAAGTACCAGCATGGATACGAAGCCGCGGCGCGATTCATCAACACAGTCAACTCCATGCTCGACACAATCATCAACCGTCTTGGGGTGTAATTTATCAATGTAAATTGCATCTATATTGCCGCGCCGCGAATAACAACCGTCAGGCGCTATTCTTGACCCACTTTTTAACCAACAAAATTAAATAAATAGAGGGGGCGCGGTTTTCCAAAACGGAGGATGGCAAACAGTCGCCCTTGTAGTGCGCCCCCCTGTCTCCAGCCCGCGCAAGCGCGGTTTTCCGCCACCCCCCAACACGCAAACACCTCTGACACCGCGCTGTTGATACCCGTGCGTCTGACACCACGCGTCTGACACCGTCATCCCGCCGCTCGCCCCCGGTATCAGCCTCCGTGCCCGCGCGACATCGCTGACACCGCGCGTCTGACACTGCGCGTCTGACACTGCGCGTCTGACACTGCGCGTCTGACACCACGTCTCTAACACCGCACGTCTAACACCCCGCCTCTGACACCACGTCTCTGACACTCCGTCTCTACCACCGCGCGTCTGACACTGCACGTCTGACACTCCGTCTCTGATACCGCGCGTCTGACACCGCGCGTCTGACACTCCGTCTCTGACACCGCACGTCTGACACCCGCGCCTAGCCCCCACGCGTCTGACACCACGCCGCTGACACCACGCCGCTGACACCGCACGCCTGACACCACACGTCTAACACCCCGCCTCTGACACCGCGTGTCTGACACCACGCCGCTGACACCACGTCTCTGACACCCGCGTCTGACACTGCGCCTCCGACACCCGCGTCTGACACTGCGCGCCTGACACCCGCCGCTGACACCACGTCTCTGACACCATGCGTCTGACACTACGCCGCTGACATTGTCGCGTCCTGGAGTAAAGTAGACAGGAGAGGAGAAGAAAGATGCGAGATGTGCTAAGATACAGCGAAGCGTTTAAGCGCCGGCTGGTGGAGGACGTGGGCAACGGGAAGTATCAGAGCCTAAACGAAGCGAAGCGCAGAAATGGTATTCGCGGAGGTTCGACGCTAAGCAAGTGGCTGAAGCAGTACGGGCGGGAGGATATGCTGCCCAAAAGGAGAAAGGTGGAAACGATGAACGAGCTAGCCGAACTAAAGGCAGCGCGGCGGCGGATACGGGAATTGGAAGCGGCGCTGGCGGATGCGCACATGGACTATTGTCTTGAAAGTGCGTTTTTGGATATAGCATGTCAGCGTATGGGGACGAGTGTGGCAGAGCTAAAAAAAAAGAACGTCATAACGCTTGCCGAACGGCGCAAGACAAGGGGGCAGGAATGAGCGGGGCGCTACGGGTCGGGCGGCTGTGCGCCAAAGTTGGGATGAGCCGGCAGAATTATTACAAAGTGCGGCGGGAGCGGCAGCGGCGGGCGGTGGATAGCGGACTGCTAGAGCAGTTAGTGCGGGCGGCGCGGGCGGTCCAGCCGCGGCTCGGCGGGCGGAAACTGTTGCATATGCTCAGCCCGAAACTGGCTACAGCCGGGGTCAAGCTAGGGCGAGACAAGTTCTTTGCGGTGCTGCGGGGGCAAGGGCTGTTGCTGGACAGGCTTCCAAGTATACCGAAGACGACGAACTCGCGGCACAGCCTGCCTGTGTTTCACAATCTGGTCCAGGGGCTGGAGGTGTCCGCGCCTAATCAAGCATGGGTGGCGGACATCACTTATATCCGCACCGCCGAAGGCTTCCTATACCTCAGTCTGCTGATGGACATATGGTCTCGGAAGATAGTCGGCTATCATGCGGGGGATACGCTGGAAAGCGAAGTCGCTGTCCGCGCGCTGGACATGGCGCTGGCGGAACTCCCGCAGGGGGTGTTCCCCATACATCATGCAGACCACGGCTGCCAGTATTGCTCGCATCGGTATGGTGCACGCCTCACCGCCAGGGGCTTGCGGTCAGCATGACCGAGGAAATGCACTGTTACGAAAACGCCCGTGCCGAACGGCTTAACGGGATACTGAAACAGGAATACGCGCTCGGCTGTGCGTTCCGGCACAAGCAGCAGGCGCTTTCGGCGATCGCTGAGGCGGTGTTCCTGTACAACACCAAGCGTCCCCACTTGGCTCTGCATTATGAGACGCCTGCAAAAATGCACTCTAGGGTCGCTTAAATATTTGTCAACCTATTTCAGGACTTGACACTCTTTCCTCTCTGCCCTCTGACACCTCCGATACGTCTGACACCGCCGATACCGACAGACACCGCCCCGACGCTTCTGACACGTCTCCCATTATTTCACGCTCACGCGGGACGCTGAGATAAAAAAAGGCGGCTCTTGTGAGTCGCCCTTTTTATACTTATTTGATTTTGCTTTGCATGACGAGTGTAGCGGCGCACCTTTTCAGACAACGCGGAGGCTCCGCTGTAAGCGTAGCCGTCAGGTCGGGGTCAGCGGCGCTACCTTCGGACAACACCCCGTATGAAGTCGTCTGACACCCGAAGGGTGCGCTTTGGAACTAGATTCATCTAGCTTTGAGTAGAATCGGCAGATACAGGCTTATTTTTCCCATGTGAAGAAAACATAGATGTAATAGCGAAAAGGAGTACACAACCCGCCATAACTGCGGCGAATACCTTCATCCCCAAACTTATATCATAAGCCAATATGTAACTGAAGACGATAGGACCAATAGCTATCGATATGTTTTCAATAGACGAATAGACGCTCTGAGCTTTTATCGGGGAAACAGCCGCGTTCTGGTAGAGCGAGGCGTAATATGTCTGGATGTTTGTGAACGCGAATATGTTGACAATGGCAAGGATGACGATAGTTACGATGAGCATAAAGACAGATGTTTGCAGGGAAAAAAGAAAGATACCTGCCACGTCCAAAAAGAGAGAAGCAATGATGATGGTTTTCACGGAAAACTTCTTTGAGACGTATTCGCAGAGACTCGTACCAAAGAGAATGGCGAACAGTCCGCTTAAAAGCATAAGCTGCCCAACATTGGACTCGGCAATGCCGTTCTCCGTGCCAAAAAGCGGCATAAAGTAGTCCGTGAAGTTCATAGATACCACATAGGGCAGGAGTAGGCAGAGTAGAGAGCAGAAGACGATGGGCCTGAATATGAATTTTATCAGGCTGAATTTGGCTCCCTTTTCTTCTTTCGTGTAGCTTATGTCATAGAGGTAATTCGTCAGTTTTGAGCGTATCGAGAAAGCGACTATGACAATCAAAACTGTGGAAACAATTGCCGCAAAAAAGAAGACGGAACGGTAGGGGAGGAATTGGGCGATGATGGAGCCGAAGATGACGCCGACATTCATGCCCGCGAGGTAGGAAGCATTGAAGTGGGCAAATCCCTTGTTTACGTCGCTTTCGCTTTTTTGCGACCCTATGATGGTGTTGAGAACCATCACTAACGTCGAGTCGGAAAAGCCGGAAAATACATACCCTATCGACAAAGATATGATGTTCCCCGCCGCAAAACAGAGTAAGTTCCCAACGAGACAAAGAACGGACGATATAAACGCTATGCGTTTACTCCCTACCCTTTCGAGAATACTCGGCGCGATGAGGAGAGCCAGCACAGAGCCGGCAACTTGCAGGATAAGCGGAAGGGTAATAATCACCTCTTTAGGCAGACCAAAGAAGGGTATGTAGAGTTGTTCCGCGTATATGGGTAAGATGGGTTTGTCAAAACATGCCGCTACATACGCGAGAAATATAACAACTCTCAGTAATTCAGGATGAAACGACCGTGTCGTATTCGTATTATAGGTCTTCGCCAAGTAATACAGAATAGCCTTATGCATCCGCGGTTGAAACTTAACCGGCCTGTTTTCGTCTTTGTTCTTGTTATAAGCGTCTGTGAGAATCGAGACGATGGATTTCAGCAAGCCGGGATTAACGGTCGAAGATTGCGCCTTCTGTGTTATTTCGTTCTTATTTTGTTTGTACGCATTGAGAATGAGGATGAATTCAATCATAATCAAGAGAAATGCTATTATCGTGGAAATTACGATGAGCGACAATTGAATCATCATGTCCCGTTGTTCTTTTTCCACACTTTGCATATTGTAGCCAATCTCTAAGGCGGCTATGGGCTCGCCGTTTGCGTCGAATACAGGCCCGTTGTTATCAAACCATCTTCCTGAGTTGGTATGGATGTTTTCAATAGCGAACTGTCCCGACTCGTAAGCTTTTTGTAGAAAACTATCTTCGTATTCATCATAAGGATAAAACGTGCCGGTAGAGTAATCCAAATCAAACATAGAATATATTATACCGTTCTGTTCTACCCATATCGTAAAATAAACCTGCTTCCCTTCGAATTCCAGTTGTGTGAATATATACCGAATATTTTCTTCGAATTTTTTGAAATCCGCGTCGTCAAACCGCGCCGGGGAATTTACAGACCGTATTACCGTCAAATCTATGGAATTTGCAATGATTTTCAGCATATTCTCAAGGCTGTTTCCAAGATTCTGGTAATACTGCCTGTTCATTTCGTTTACGATGAGTACCGAAGAAATGCCCGCGCCCAATACAATACAAAGGGTCACAAGTAAAATGAGTTTGAAATTTCCTCCCAGCTTCTTTTTTCTTAAAAGACGCGCTGTTGCTATGAGGAACATCAGAAAAGCCGCTATGTCCAAGATGCACAAGACAAACAAGACGATTCTAAACATAGTAGCATACTTTGAATACGTGTACGAGTCTATTGTTCTGGGTTCGCCGTTTTGCATAACAAGTACATTTTCTTCATTGTTAGATGCGTATATGGTTCCATTCTTGTAAGCGATATGGTAATAGCATCCACCCGGTGGGGAAAAAATGTTCGACGATTCTCCTGAAATAGCATCTGTTTTTGCGATGACGTTGTTGATGATGTCCGTATAAATAAAGTCGTTTTTCTCGTCTTGTACCGTCATGTAAGGGAAGCTGTCGTCGCGAGCAGAGGTTTTAGTCAGCAGACTGCCGGAGAAACTATAGCGGAGAATAACACCTGATTTTGTGGTGAACACGACTCGTTTTTTTTCTATGTCGATTCCACAATACGCCAAATCCCGAAAAGCGTTAGGATACGAGAAGAAGGCGAGCTGGTGAGCTTCCGCTCTCTGATTTACGGACGTCCATTCAAGATAAAAACCTTCGTGTTCAAGCCTCACAACGTATAAAAGCCCTTCTGAAACAGCTATCCCAGCTATCTTGCCTTTTAAATAGATGAAGTCTTCATTTATATATTGATACGAATACAATTCATCCAAGAACTTCCCACTTGGAGAGAATTTAACCACACGCTCTGTGTTTTGTTCCTTCACACCCCCGAAGCGCCTATCGTAGATATAGAGGTTGTTCTCCTCGTCTATGTCCACAAATTGCACTGATGTGAAATTCGCGCCCGCGTCGACTCGGTATAGTAGTTCTCCCGCGTTATTCAAGACAAAGACGGATTCGGTAGAATTGGCTACGACCGCGATGCGCTCGCCGTTGCCGTTTGCGTCCCCTATCATCGAGAGGGTATTACTCACGCGCCATGGGCGGATGCTGATATTTTCCTTGTTCAAAAAGAGAAAAACGGAAAGAGCCGCGCATACGGCCGCCCCAATACCAGCTATAAGCTTTGACTTGTCATTCATAATGAATCCCCTTTAATGTACGCGCATCGATATTTCCGGGCAAGCGTATATTGTCCCAAATGCCGTTTGAAAAACCGCAAGCCTTCTGCTCCCATATCCGAACCCATAGACAGGTATTCGGCGTCCTGCAAATATGTTTTCTGCGCTATTTCCATTGTTTCATATCCTTTACGTCAAACGTAACGATGTATTTGCGCCATAACTCATAAGCGCTTAAAAGGCGCTTGAAACGCCGTAGTCCTTGATGTCCCATGTCCTCGCTTATGTTCATATACTCCACGTCGGTTAGATGTTCTTTGAACATCATGTAGATCAAATAGACAAAACCATCTTGGATGTTTACCTTTCCAAAGTAGAGAACGCCAAGTTTCTCACTTATCTTCTCACAGATAATATAGCCGATGGGTTTTTCTCCAAGGTAGAGAAAAAGCCCCTTATGAATCTTCTCATCAAATAGATCAAAGAACGCCTCTATAGCTTTCTTTTCACAGCCGGTAAACGATTCGCAGTAGGCGCAGTCCTGATAGGCGCACCATTCGGTCTCTATTTCGGCGCAGAGGCGGATGTTCTCCGCGGTTATAGGGCGAAGCGAAATATCTGCCATAGCCGCGATCTTTTTAACCCGTTTCCGCTTGTAGTAATTAACGGGACCGGACAGATCAAGCAGATCGCTTACCTTGTAGGCGTATTCACTGTTATCGTCAGAATAAACTATATTCGTTGGACCAAGCGGCTTGTATTCGGGTAAAAACCGCTCCTCAACGAACTTGATTTGTAAGGTAGGCAGTCCGCTTTTGCGGCATAAATCCGCGAGGATGCCGACTATGGCGGCAAGTGGGCGTTCTGGTTTTTCTGGGGCGTGTATGGTGAAATAGATGTCTTTTCCTTCGTAAAAAAATACGGAACAGAGATAGCCGTGAATAACCTTGTAAAGTCCAAAGTAGTTGTAATGCCACACAATAAACATCACGGCGCTCATTTCTTGTAATAAACTATATCCTCTATATATTCTCAACAGTGGATAACTCGTATCGTCAAGGGGCTCGAATCCTTGCCCTTTGAAGAAGTCATAGAATTTCTTATATTGTTCAGTCAATTAAATAACTCTCATAATTGTTATGGTTAAAAAAAAGGCGGAAACGGGCGGTTGTCGCCCGTTCTTTGTTTTAAGGAATTATCGCTTCTTCAATCGCGCCGGGAGGTCCTTTCTCCCCTTCCCGCTGAATCTCCCAGGCGCCCGCCATGTAGATACGTTTGCCTCGGTCTTGTTCGTCGAACTCCAGAATCAGGGGCGGATTGGTGTCAAAAGCGGAATTGACCAGTTCTTTTGAGGTTACCGGGTAGTGGTCGAGAATAGCCCAGCGTACTTCTATGCCATGCACGCCGGCGGGCTTACCTCGGCGTCCGCTCTTTTCGTCTCTGTAATGGATGATGAGGCGGCAGCGAGTGCCGGTGTCGATTAGCAGTTGAGGGCTGGTGGTGGGAACCGGTACCGGAGAGCGGCTGGTTTTCCTGTTATGGATGCCCATGTTGTCCCGGTCTTCGTCTGTCACCGGGTCATAACGGAGGAAACGGTTCACAAAATCCCGGAGGACTTTCTCTGAACTTTTGCGGACGCGGTTCTTTTCCGCGGTCTGCACCGGGGTATGAGGGACTTTCGTCGGCTCATACGCCGCTTTCCATGCGTCATAGGCGGCATGTAGCTCCTGTAGGGAGGCGGCGAGGATGTGTCTCCACGCCGGATTTTCGCCGCTGGTTTTCTTGTCTGAATAATCAACGATGTTCTTGAATAACACGTCGAATTCGCTGTCTTTTGAAGGCATATTATTTTCTGCCATACTCTTCTCCTTGATATAATTTAAACCGCCTTGCGGCGGCCTTATAAAACACGCCGTCATAAAACGCCGCGTTGTAAAACACTTCGGGAGTCATTTAACTAACTCTAGGAGTCATTTAACTAGCTCTAGGAGTCTTTTAACTAGCTCTAGGAGTCGCTCAACTAACTCTAGGAGTCGCTCAACTAACTCTAGGAGTCGCTCAACTAACTCTAGGAATCATCCAACTAACTCTAGGAATCATCCAACTAACTCTAGGAATCATCCAACTAACTCTAAAAATCATTTAACTAACTCTAGGAGTCATCCATAGAACTATTTCTTGTCAAACACGAAGATGCTCGGCAGATTCGGGTTTTCCAAATGTTTCCTTGTTTCCGCAAGGGCGTTTGCCGCGCAAGCGTCCGTTGGGTCTGCGTTTACGACCTGTTCAAAGCGCGCACAGGCGATCTTGTATTCTTTGGTGTGGAATTTGCGGACGCCTGACTCGAATACGAGCTTAGTCGCCATGCGCCGTCTGCGCGTATTGGTCGGCAAGGCGTCGAGTATATCAAACGCCCCGACCACTTCGTTGACTCCAGCCGCCTGTATCATGCCGATAAACCGATAGTTGAACTCCTCTTCGTGTCCCGCTATTTGATTCATGGTGTCGCGGGTTACCAACACCCCTGACTTCGTCTGCTTGGTGAGCGACTCCATACGGGAAGCCATGTTGACGTTCTTTGATATGACCGTCGTTGAAAGACGCTCGTTTTCGCCGATGATGCCCAACATTACGGAACCAGAGTGTATTCCTACGCCGATATTTATGCCGTCAACCCCTATCTTTACCCTTGTCTGTTCGTCCAAAACCAACGTCTGGTAAAGTTTAACGCCAGAACGCAGAGCGTCAATCGCATTGTCAAACAGCACCATCGCCGCGTCTCCAAGGTACTTGTCCACAAAGCCGTTGTTGTCGCGGAAGATCGGTCCCGCAACCCCAAGAACCTTGTTGATAAAGACAAAGTTTTCCTTGGCGTTCATCATTTCAGAGTTGATAGAAAAGGAACGTATGTCAAAGAAGAGAACCGTCAGGTTAAGCTGACCACTATCGCCCAATTTCATGTTGGTAATTTCCGAAACGCCGAGGTGTTCCATGAATTGGAGCGGAACAAAGCGTATGGTCGATTCGTTTATCCTATGGATACGGTCAAATTGGTTTTGCAGTTCTTGCGCCATGAAGTTCAAGCCGGAACTCACCTTGCCGAGTTCGTCCCGCGCCTTGTAATGCACACGCGCCTTGTGGTTGCCGCTCGCAATGTCCGAGAGAACGTCTGCCACGGACGTAAGCTGTTTCACCACGATAGACAGAACTATCGCCAGCGCCACAAAGATGACGAGGCACGCGACAAATACGAAGAGAACGACTTGCTCCTGCTGTCGGCGGTCGCTGATCTGTTGCGCTATCATATCTATACCTACCTCGAACATACCGATTATTTGCCCCTCGTCATTATAAATAGGCGCTTGGGCGCAATACCAGATTCCGGTACTTAACGTATACAAGAAAGTGATAGGCTTTCCACTCATAAACTGACGGTATTCTTCGGAAGTTTCGTCCAAAATCTCTGCAAGTTGTAACAGAAACGGCTCCTCCGTTGACGTAAGCATGTAATATTCAAAATGGTTTCCCGTATAGATCGACATATAATGGGCTTTGTCCCAGTCCGCGTCGATTTCCGCGTTGAGTTTTTTAAGGGACGCCTCAAGCCGTTTATACGCCGCGCTCGTATAATCCTTTATACTTTTCAACTCCTCCACGTCGCCGCCGTTTATAAGCCTCGCGGAGAACATTGCCGCTGATTTCAGGTTACTGAAAATCTCGTCGTTCAGGTGTTTTGACATAGCGTTAAATATAAATGAGTAAAGGGCGACCAAGGCGATGATCACGATAGGCACGATGATAATCGTCTGCTTGATGAACAAAGAGATGTAGCGGTCGAATATGTAGACGAACAGGATGTAGATTCCTATAAGCAAGGCGATAATACCGAGCGCGAAAGATAGTTGAACGAGTATGGTGAAGGCGCGTTGCCGTATGGGAAGGGTAACGCCGTCTTCGTAGGTATGAAAGACCGCTCCATCGTAATACCAGACCGTTTCCCCAAACGAGCCCGCAAACCGTCCGTTGTAAAAGCCGAAGTTGTGCAGTTTCGGGATTTCTCCCTGTTCCCGCAAGGTATCAAAGAAGTCGCTCGGTAAGACGGGTATGTACGCCGCGCGGTCATTGAGTCTGTAGATAAACCCAGAGACTATATCAAAGAACAGCGTATCATCATTATCATCGTAGTCTATATACCAAGGAATGACGCCGCCTGTTTCCATAGAAAAGTTAAACGAAGCTTTTCTGATAGGCTGCCCCCCATTTTTCACCGCGTAAATATCACCGTCCAGCGTCGTGTATATGAAGTTTGCAAAGTCCTTTACCCTTAATTGAGCTAGGTCATAGCCCTCAAAAGCAGTTTCCGTCAGTTCTTCCCGTTTCGTGTCGTACCGATAGAGAGTCGCGCCTTCCTTCTGAATATAGGAGAAGGTTAGAATCGAGTCTTTGCAATGCAGGGACCCGAATTGCGGGAAGGTATATATCCTGTTAGCGTCTTCCTTGCTATACGGCATTTCAAAGATAGTTTTTACGAATTTGCCTTTTTCATTGTATTTGTTAATAGCGTCTTGGATTTTTGCGGTCTCGTTGTAGGCTATCTTCATCGTATGCGCGTAGAGAGCGCCGTTTTCGTCTACGGCTATATCAAGAATCTTAGTGTAATCCTTTGTCTTATCTATGCTGATGGTGTAATTGATATTGCCTTGGGGCGTCATGCAGGTGAGTCGGAATGACCCGGAGTCGACAACATATACATTTCCATCTTGCTCGTATTTAGCGAAAGTTACTTCGCTAAACGTTGTCTCTTTTTGAAAGATGGGGAGGCTTAAAGTTTTGAAATTAAAGAAACACGCACAGGCGCAGGCTATAAATATAACAATGGAAAGTATAAATATTTTTACAGCGTTTCTTTTGGTCATACAGAATCCTTTTTATTTAACTCACTTACGCATAAGAAGGGTTTTACAGCCTTTACTTCTTGCGTAACAGGGATTGTCTAATATTTTATTCGTATTGCCGCTTATTGTCAAGTAGGGTGTCTGACACCACGTCGTGGTGTCGGGTGTCGGTGTCTGACACCAGCTTAATACATCCACTATATATTAATAGAATAGCCTGAATTAGTCAAATTTGTTAAAAAGTGATCAGTTATACGTGAAGGGATGATATGAATTACTGCCGCTGTGAATTAGTCATTTCCGTACCGAAGCTTTTGAGCGACAACACGGGTCGCCGCTTCGATGAGCCGCTCGCGTTTTATAACACCGTTTTGCAAGGCGCGTTCTATGGCTCGGCGGGTGGACGCGAGGTTTCGGGGCCACGCCATCACCATATCAACGCCTGCATTCAACGCTTGTACAGCCGCCTCTTCCTCGCTTATGCCAGAAACCGCGTTCATGGAAAAATCATCGGCAACCACGATACCTTCAAAGCCTAATTCACGAAGCCGCAGAGTCGCAACCGGCGAAAGACTTGCGTTGCGTTCCCTATCCCACGCGGGAACGACTACATGGGACACCATTATCGCAGACGGATTCACATCGCGGATAAGCCCACCGAAAGGCTTAACCATTAACTCCATAGTTTGAGCATCCACATCAAGCACCGGCTTCGCCGCGTGCGGGTCAACAGCCGCGTCTCCCGGAAAATGCTTTGCCACACAAGCCACGCCCGCCCTGCCCATACCGCGTATGAACGCGCCAGCCGCCGCTTCTACGAAATCCCCATCAGCCCCAAAAGAACGATTCCCCAAGAACGCCGCGTTTTCCGCCGTGAGAATCTCGGCGACCGGAGCGAAATTCATCGTGATTCCAACCTCGCGAATCTCAGCTCCAGATAGAAAAGCTTGGTATTCAATCTCCTCCAACGTCTGCTCCAACCCAACCGCCATTACGCGGAATCTGAACGAAGCCGCGGACGGCAGTTTCCGTACGTAGGGGCCAAAACGATGAACGTCTCCGCCCTCGTGGTCTACTGCGATAAACGGCGCCACGCTTGCCTCCGCGACAACGCGAGAACATTCGGCTAAAAGCGAGCGTACTGTTTCCTTATCCGTGTCAAGATTGTAGGAAAAAAGCATGATCGCGCCGGGGAGATTCTCGGAGAGTAACCGCCGCATGGTCTCGCTGAGACCCGTCTTCCCGTCAAGCCCAGAAATGATGACCTGTCCCGTGAGCGCCCTATCGTCCATTTCAGCGACTATACGAGCCGCCTTCTCCTTCAGTTCTTCTATAGAGTCTTTTTGCGGAGGATCCTGCACCGGGGCGATAGGAACGTCAATGGCTGTGGGAATTATTTCCTCAGCCGTCTCTGTCACCGAAACCGCCTTTTTACAGCAGGCGAATGTGAGAGAAATCAAAAGGATAATAAATAGATGGTTCTTTTTCATCGTTTACGATGCTATCGCGCTCTACGCAGATTCACTCGCAATCGCCTCGTAAGTTCCGCGCAAGTTCTTTCCAGACGAGTTGGTCCTCT
>JAISCD010000065.1 GCA_031265825.1 Treponema sp.
GCAGAACCTTCACCTCATTATGCAGGGTTTGTAACTCCGTGAGTTTGCCTTCTGGCAAGCCCAGTTCCGTCTTGTGGAGGATGGACACGGCGATCAGATTCGCGCTCCAGTCCACATAAAAGTTTTCTGTAGTAGGTATGCATTTCATACTCAACTCCTTTTCTATTGATTATCTAGGACGCTACCTGATAGGGTAGCGGTCTTAACACGTGTGATAGTAGTCTTATCCTGTCGGATAACGGTCTTATCCGACAGGATAGCAGTCTTATCCGACAGGATAGCGGTCTTATCCTGTCGGATAGCGTCCTTATCCGACAGGATAACAGTCTTATCCGATCGGATAGCGTTCTTATCCGACAGGATAACAGTCTTATCCGATCGGATAGTGTCCTTATCCGACAGGATAACAGTCTTATCCGATCGGATAGTGTCCTTATCCGACAGGATAACGGTCTTATCCGACAGAATAAGGACACTGAGAAAGCGCGGGCTGACTATGCCAGCTCTGCGAATATATTTATATAAAGAATGATTATAAGTTAATAATAAATGACTCGGGGGGGGGGGCCACTACGTCTACTCATGTAAACGCTTTGAGAACGATTAGTTATGTTCACTTTTGTTTGATATAGCATATCTTTTACTTCACCTTTTATTATATAGTATATAGCAAAACGCAAAAAAATCAAGGGGGAAAAATAAAAAAAAGGTAGCAGGTAGCAGGTAGTAGGTAGCAGGTAGCAGGTAGCAGGTAGCAGGTAGCAGGTAGCAGGTAGCAGGTAGCAGGTAGCAGGTAGCAGGTAGCAGGTAGCAGGTAGTAGGTAGTAAAGAGCAGAGAGGAAAGCGAGGGCGTGGCGCGGGTGTCAGGCGTGGCGGTGTCAAACGCGCGGGTGTCAGACATCGGCGGCGTGCGCGTGAGAGCAATGAGTAATGAGAAAAGAGGAAAGGAAGACGAGCGAGCGAAGAGCAGAATATCGAAGCGCGGGATTACTCTTTGCTAACTACCATTTGTTATTTGGGCGGGTCCCGCCTTTCGTATAACGCCCATTAAGAAGTATTTAACACCCTTCGGGTGTGCCGTCAGACAACGAGTAGGAACCCCGCTTGCACGCAAGCGTGGTTCCGTCACGTCGGGGACAGCGGGTCCCCCTTTCAAACAACGCCCATTAAGAAGTATTTAGACACCCGAAGGGTGTGCCTGTACGAAAAATGTACGCGAGCGGGGTCCGTCAAATTCACAGAAGTATATGCCCTGCCACCTGCCAAGCAGGAGCCTCCCTTGGGATACGATGATAGTCACGGAGCTTCCTACGCAGGACGCTTTCAGGTGCGCGGCAGAGTTCCCCTCCGCGTGCCGAAATTCGGGTCTGTCAGGAAAAGCCTCGCCAAGCCCCAAGAGCAAATCCGTCTTCACGTCAGGGTCAGCGTTCTCATTGATGGTGATTCCCGCGGTGGTGTGCGGACAGAAAACCACGCATAAGCCTTCCCGCACCCCGCTTTCCATAAGCGCGGACTCTACCTGCCCGGTGATCGAGTAGAAACCCTCGCGCCCCGTCTTAATGGTAAATTGTTTAAGCATATTTCCACTGTAACATACTTATACGGAGAAATCAATCAACAAATCAACGTGAACTTTAAAGGAGGGACGTTTACGAGCCGCGGCTTAACGACTTTCAAGACGCGGTTAAATTCGGCGATGCCATAAGCTCTCTAAGCCTACAGCATACTTCTTGAAATTGAGGGGAAGTTCTAAAATTCTCTTTGGCAAGCCGGGGGGAGTTTTGAATATGAACGGCTAACCTACCCGGATTTCTCCCCTTTATGATGAATATATCATCGGCGAGAAACACGGCTTCCTCTATGGAATGGGTAACGACAACGATACTAAGCGGGCGTTTCTCGTGCAAGGCGAGGAGGAAGTCCTGAGCGTCTTCGCGGGATAGCGCGTCAAGGCTGGAAAACGGCTCGTCCATGAGAAGGAGGCTCGGCGATGAGACAAGACTCCTGCTCACCGCGATCCTCTGTTTCATGCCGCCGGAAAGTTGTCCGGGGTAATACCGGGCGAATTCTTTTAAGCCAAACTCGTCCAAGATCACACGGACACGATCTTTCCTTTCTTTCGCAGGTACTTTATTGATGATCAAGGGAAGCTCAACGTTAGCCGCGGCGGTTTTCCAAGGAAGTAGCCCAAAATCTTGAAAGATGATCGCAGTCCCCTTACTCGCGCCGTTTATCGGCATTCCGTCAATGGATATTACGCCCGCGCTCGGCTTCTTCAGACCCGCAATGACATTTAGCAGACTCGTCTTGCCGCAACCTGAGGGACCCAGTATCGCGGCAATCCTTCCACTTGCAAACACAGCGGTGAAGCCGTCCAGCGCGGGTAAACTCCCATTCGCGCCTTGATAACTTATCGAAAGGCTCTCTATTGTTACCATTCAGCTACTATACGTCTGTCAACTAAGTTTTCCGGGGTTACGTCTGCTGAGATCAGCTCTTTCGCCTTGAGCCACGCCACGGCTTGCTCTATCTGCGAATCCTCCGGCAAAACAGGCTGGCGGTAGTGAACGAATTGATACGCATCCCTGACCGCCTCTGGGAAAGAAGCTTTCTCAACCAAGAAGGCGCGGTAAGCGTCAGGGTTCTCGTTTATTTTCTGGGCGGCTTTGTAATAAGCGCGGTAGAACTTCTTTACATCCTCAAGACGATTGTCTAGGGTCTTCTTTGAGAAGAGAAGTATGCCCGCGTCAATGCCGAGCGTATCCGTCGTCGAGAGGAGGATCGCGCCCTGCCCAATAACCGCGGTAAGCAGAGGCTCAGGCAGGCTCGCCGCGTCGATTTGCCCGTTTAACAGCATCTCCATACGGAGCGGCATTCGAGGAACCGACACCGGCGTGTAGTTATCCGCACCCACGCCCGCCCTTTCGAGCTGGGCGTCCACCGTATACTGAATAATGGTATTAGTGGAAAGCCCGATCTGCTTGCCTGTAAGTCCAGCCAAGTCCTGTATACCGGCTTCCGGCGCGGCCGCCACGCCGTAACGCCCGTCCGTAACACTCGTTATCTTCGCGTCAAAGCCCCCGACGAACAAAAACGCCGCGGCAAGTATGTCGGAAATAGACCCGTCAACCTTATCCGCCTGAATCGCCGCGTCCCGCTCTTGCGGATTGGAGAATATAACCAATTCAACTTCCACCCCTTCCGCCGTAAAAAGCCCTTCGTCTCTCGCTACCATGAAGGGCAGAGAATCCGCATCCGGCATGATACCCACTTTAAGAGGGGCCGCCGTCTCTTTCGCCGGGACTGCCGCGTCCTTCGACGGACTCGCGTAAAGCATCTCGGCTATAACTAAACATAATAAAAACAATATTGTCTTTTTCATAAAAACTCCTTTGCTTGGACTAAATGCCAAGCGCTTTTCTAAAACTAACTATAGTTTCATCTACTAGATGACTTGCGTCAATGTCAACCAACAACCCCTTCTTACGATAGAAGTCTATGAGCGGCTGGGTCTGTGCGCGGTAGACGTCGAGACGTTTCGCCACCGCTGAAGGCTTGTCGTCTTCTCTGACGTATATCTCGCCTCCGCAGAAGTCGCACGTCCCTTCCTTCTTGGGTTTGTTAAAAACCGTGTGAAAGTTGTAGCCGCATTTTCGGCATACCCGCCGTCCTGACAGACGTTCTATCACCCCTGAGTCCGGTATGTCAAAGTTGACAACCTTGTCTACCGTGGAAACCGTCTCAAGCGCTTCGGCTTGAGCGATGGTACGCGGAAAACCGTCCAAGATGTACCCCTTCTGAGCATCCGCCTGCGCTAATCTTTCTTTGACTAACGCGATGGTCGTTTCGTCCTCAACGAGCTTGCCGGCATCAATAATGGCTTTCACCTCAAGACCAAGAGGACTCTTCGCCGCAATAGCGTCTCGAAAAATCACGCCCGTACTGATGTGCGGTATCCCAAGCAAATCCTTGGCTTGTACCGCCAACGTCCCTTTTCCAGCCCCCGGAGGACCTAAAAAGATTAATTTCATTGTTACTCCTTTATGAGAGAGTCGAGTAGCAGGTGGATAAACTTCTTACGCTACATTTTCTCACTCCATCCTGCTCCCGCTGGTTTGAATACTATCATAAACCACGACTTTTTACTATACTGTAGATTATGAAAAACTTCTCAAAAGTTAAAGCCCTAGCCCTTGATCTGGATGGAACCATTCTCTTGCCCGACAACTCTCTCAGCCTCTATACGGTTGACATATTGCAAAGATGTATGGCGCGAGGCTTGAAAATAATTCTATG
This sequence comes from Treponema sp., assembly GCA_031265825.1. GTDB lineage: Bacteria > Spirochaetota > Spirochaetia > Treponematales > Breznakiellaceae > JAIRKH01. The sequence continues at coordinate 4,297 of JAISCD010000065.1, forward strand.
CACGGGACGGTCTTCAGAAGCTTCCGAAAAATATAGGGCGGCTATCGGCGCCACAGGGCCCATGGTCTTTTTCAACGGCGCGGAAATCGCCGACGCTCCTATAAGGAAAGAGGGTAATCCACCGCAATATCCCGCGCTCTTACCGCTTGAAGTCGTTGATTTTTGCGTTGACCTTTCACGGAAGATGGATGTTTATTTTCAAGCTTACTTTCCCGAAACAAATGTTCCCAGACTCGTTACGGAAAAGATAGACGCTGAATGGGAGATGTATTTCAAGCACACAGGCACGCCGCCTAGCGTCAGCGATATAAAAGAGGCACTCAAAACGCCGGGACTTGCGGGAGCGATCAAGGGAATGTTTATAACCGACTTTGAGACGCAGGAGAAGATTCGTCCGTTTCTGATTGAAAGATTTGGGAATAGCGTTTATGTAACGCGGACCTTGGTTACATTCCTAGAAATAATGGCGAATGGCATATCAAAGGGAACGGGCTTGAAAAGGGCGCTGGACAGGATGGGAATCGGCGTTGATGAAACGATAGCCTTCGGTGATGAAGAGAACGATCTGCCTATGTTTACGGTAGCGGGTTTCAGCGTCGCACCTGCCAACGCAAAAGAAAAGGTCCGTCTTGCGGCGGATGTTGTAGTCCGGTCTAACGTCGAAGATGGCGTGGCAATGTTTCTTGAAGAACAGTTTCTTCATTGTCAGGCTTGAATAACATCCTTGACAAAAAGAGAAGTTAAAAGCATAGTTGAGAAAAGGAGCGATTGAAGGAATGAGAAAAAAACGTAAAAGAGATGTACTTTTGTTAGCCTGTATATCGGGGTTTGTTTTTGCGGCGCTCGTTTGCATGGGAATCGCAGGGGTATTTATTTTGCAGAGATTAGGAAAGGACGCGCAAGATGAGCCGAATTTTTCTCAGATTCTACAGGAATTTGATGAATCTTTTGAAATATTGTTAGAGACGAGGGATGTCCAACATATCAATACTGCGTTTACTAGGCTAGAAAAACAAGCTGTTTCCGTAGAGTCCCTGCTCTCGGTGTTGAAGCGATGGAGAAAGCTCGCTCAAAACGACGAACAATTCATTCCCGCGTATCAGAAGGCTACTCAGAACGCCGCGGCGCGTTACCCTGCTTCGCAACTCCTCTCCGCAGTAGCGGCGGAACCGCTTTTATGGAGTATGAATTTCAATGCGGAGAATGTGGGTACCCTCCACTCTTATGCGGAGCGAATGGCTCAAGGCGGTTTAGCGAAGTCGGCGTTAAGTATATATGTTCTGCTGGGCGATATGGATAATCCAGAAAGAGCATCTACTATTCCAGAAGAGCTTTTTGACTTGGGAAGCAGGCGTTTTGACGTGGATGAAGCTATATTGAGTATATTAAAAGGCGATATTGCTGCGGCAAGCGTACAAATAAACGCCATATTACGGAGAGAGGATGTCTCGCAAACCGAAAAGGAATTCGCGGCTGAATTCTTTTATAATTACGACAAGCCGGCTCAAGCCGCGGAAATCTTCTCGCAGTTCACTGACGAAGACAGTATGATCCGTCAGTCGGATGCTCTCTACCTTGCGGGCAATGAACAGAGTGTCCGCAATATATGGATATTGCTTCTCTCTTCTCAACAGAACTACGTCAAAGTGAAGAGTCTCTACAATCTCGCGGTTGCAGAAACAGACATTGGTAGGAAACGGAATTATCTTGAACAGATTGCCGAAGCTCTGAGATCGGACGACTTGAAGGATTCCATATATGAACTGTACAGCATCATCCGGTACAGCAGGATATTGCCTGCTCAGGATGCCCTAGACCTACTAGAACGATCTTTTGCGTGGGGGAAAAACCCCTTAGCGGACATGGAGAAAGTCAGTCGTGGTCGAGAAATTTGGACTCAAGATAAGACGATTGCGCAGACGTGGTTTCTCTTAAACACATATCAGGAGAACGAAGAGCTTTACCAATGGGCGGCTTGGTTTTTTGACTTTGAAAGACGATACGAGGAGACTGATATGCTTATAAAAAACGCGACATTCAATGGTATAGCGGGGGATTGGCTTCTTTTACACAAGGCGATTGGACTCATTCGTAATAATGAACTCGCCTCAGCGCAGGAATTATTGGAATCAACTACTCAAGAGAATGTGTCATGGGCTGTTTACGCGGATATAGCGTGTATATACGAAGTAAATCGCTCGCGCGAGTCCGTTGAAAGAGCTGTGGATTATTACAAGAAAGCCGTGAGTCAGGACACGAAGAAAAGCGCGGAAAACGCGGCTCGTCTCCAATATCGGTTGAGTCGGTGCTTCCGTCTTTTGAACAGAGACGCTGAGAGCAAAGCCTCTCTCGAAACAGCTCTCGAACTGAAGCCTGACTACCTAAACGCAATGACGGAACTGAGAAGAATGTCGGAGGTAGAAGAATGAGAGTGGTAGATATTATTACAAAGAAAAGAGACGGCGGGACTCTGGCGAAAGAAGAGATCGCCTTTATCGTCAATGGGTATGTGGATGGGAGCATCCCTGAATATCAGGTTTCAGCGTGGCTTATGGCGGTTTTCTTCAAGGGCATGGCGCCGGAAGAGACGGTATTTCTCACCGAAGTTATGTTAAATTCCGGAACGAGAATAAACTTTGACGGTATACCGGGTCCTTTTATTGACAAACATTCGACAGGCGGTGTAGGCGATAAGATCAGCCTCGTTATAGCGCCTTTGCTTGCAAGCGTGGGTATCCGCGTTCCTATGATGTCCGGGCGTGCGCTTGGTCATACAGGCGGAACGCTGGACAAGCTCGAAGCTATTCCGGGGTACCGGACGAACCTTTCATTAGCGGAATTTCGGCGTGGATTAGCCGAAGAGGGTTTCGCCATGACCGGTCAGAGCAAAGATATTGTCCCGGCTGATAGGCTTCTCTACGCATTGCGTGATGTTACCGCCACGGTTGAATCCATCCCTCTCATCACCGCAAGTATCCTCTCTAAAAAAATAGCGGAAGGCGCAGACGCGCTTGTCTTTGACGTGAAATACGGTTCAGGCGCTTTTATGAAGGAGAAATCACAAGCGTCAGCGCTCGCCCATTCCCTTGTAAACGTCGGAACCGCCTTAGGTAAAAGAATATCTACCCTTTTGACTGATATGGACGAGCCGCTTGGGAATGCGGTCGGCAATTTTCTGGAAGTTGAAGAAGCGTTGGACTGCCTTGAGGGAAACGGTCCCGCGGACGTTATGGAGGTAAGCTTTGCGCTTGCGGCAAACGCTTGTGTACTTGGGGGAAAAGCCTCTTGTGTTGAAGAAGGGCTTGAACTGTGCAAGAGAGCGCTTGAGAGCGGTCTGCCGCGGGAACTCTTTCTTGCCAATGTGGAACGGCAAGGCGGAGACGTGAAGCGTCTGCTTGAAATGCGGGGGAATTACCGTTCCCAATATGTCTACGATCTAAAGGCGGAGCAAAGCGCTTATATTACCCGTATAGATGCGTATAAGGTTGGGCTTGCGGGTGTGTATTTGGGCGTGGGACGGAATCGTGTGGAAGATGTCGTGAGTCCTGTTGCGGGTGTTCTCCTTCATAAGAAACGCGGGGATTGGACGAATGTAGGCGAAACGGTAATGACGGCTTATGCAAAAGACGATAATAGCCTCCGTGAAGCCCTGTCTCTGCTGAAAGACGCGGTTTCATACGGCGAGACCAAGCCGAGTAACTCTGATTGGACGAATGGGCTTATCGCGTCGCAGAGGCGGCTTGACAGAACAGGGCGATCAAGCTAATATACGACTATCTTGCGGTATCCTAGCAACCCGCGTAAACAAAACAAGGAGTTTTTATGTCTATTCAATCAGAAGTCCGTTTTCGTTATCTTGACGTAATAACGGCTTTCTTCGTGTCTATTCTAATCGTGAGCAACGTTGCTTCTTCAGCGAAAATTATTGATTTAGGAGTTTCAGTTTTCGGATTCCGTTTAGCCTTTGATGGTGGGACTCTCTTATTCCCTCTGTCCTATGTATTCGGCGATGTGCTTGCCGAGGTTTATGGGTTTCGCGCTTCCCGCCGCGTCATCTGGACAGGATTTGCGGCGCTTGCCTTGGCTTCAGGTTTGTTTTTCGTCTTGAGAATCCTACCGGCGGATGTGGAATGGGAGTCCTATGCTGGTCAAGCGGCTTTTGACGCGATATTAGGCGGCATGAGTAGCGGCGGTATCGCGGTAGCTAGTCTCGCTGGTTATCTTGTTGGTGAATTCTCCAATTCAATCACCCTGATCTGGATCAAGAAAGCCACAAACAGTCGCTTTCTATGGGTCAGAACCATCGGCAGTACGCTCATCGGGGAGTTCCTAGACAGTCTCGTCTTTGTTTTCATCGCCTCTTTGACCGGCGTGTTTGGCTGGGAACTGTTCCTGACTCTAGTCTTGACCAATTACCTGTTCAAGTGCATGATCGAGGTCCTTATGACGCCAGCGACCTACCTTGCCGTGTTCCAGCTAAAGAAACACGAACAGGCATAGCCTGTTTAAATACTTCACACGGGGCGTTGTTAGAAAGGGAGCGCCGCTGACCCCGTCATGACGGTTACGCTTGCCTTGCAAGCGGAACCTACTCGTTGTCTGATACCCTACTCCTTACTCTCTGCTAACTGCTCTTTGCTAACTGCTAACTGCTAACTGCTAACTGCTAACTATTCACTGCTCTCTGCTAACTGCTCTCTGCTAACTGCTAACTACTAACTGCTCTTTGCTAACTACTACCTACTAACTGCTAACTATTCACTGCTCACTTTCAGGAGGGGGGCGCGTCTTTCCCTAAACGGAGGTTGGCACACAGATGCCCTTGTGGTGCGCCCCCCTGTCTCCATACCCGCCCCCGCACAGCGGGTTTTAAAGGGGCGGGTATTCCGCCACCCCCCCAACCACACGGTGGGGCGGTGTGCGCACCACCACGATGGCTGACACTGTAGTCCCACGATGGCTGGCACTGTAGTCCCACGATGGCTGGCACTGTAGTCCCACGATAGCTGACACTGTAGTCCCACGATGGCTGGCACTATAGTCCCACGATGGCTGGCACTGTAGTCCCACGATGGCTGACACTACGGTTTCAGGGTGGCTGAAACTATGGTTTCAGGATGGCTGACAACGAGTAGGTTCCGCTTGCAAAGCAAGCGTAACCGTCAAGACGGGGACAGCGGCGCTCCCTTTCGGATAACACCCCGTATGAAGTCGTTAAACACCCGAAGGGTGTCTGACAACGAGTAGACTCCGCTTGCGTGCAAGCGTAGTCCTGTCGGGGTCAGCGGCGCCCCCTTTCGTACAACGCCCGTTGTGAAGTCGTTTAACACCCGAAGGGTGGCTGACACCTATAGCCTCGCTCTACAGTGCCATCTCCAGCCTCTTTTTGTTTTCCTGCTTGATTATTTTGCATTTGCCTTTTATTATATGAAGTAAAGGAGTAAACAATGAAAAAGACTTTTTTGGATAAGGCTTGGAGGAAATATATGAACAAGCTTGTATTATTCGTGTTGATTAGTTTATCTTCGGAACTAACTGCTCAGACATTGGCTATAAGCAAGGCTGAAGCGTTGATTGATCGATTCGTTACGACTCCGCAAGAAATGCGCGACAAAGCGGATGCAATTAAGGGAACTTGGGACTCTGTAGAATTGATCGGAGAGAAAGAACTATCTGACGGCAGAATTGAATACACGCTACTGTATTCAGTAGATCAAGGAACTCGCATCTATACAACGGAATCCGTTAATATGGTCGACGGCCCAAAAAGGACAAGCGTTGCTAGATTAGGACCATACGGCGGACCCAATGAATCTTTATCCGCTTATGATGCGCAAACGTTAATTGACCAATGTAAAGAGTGGTATAGATCAGACTCAGACTACCGCAGAATAGTTGATCTGATTGAAAGCGAGATAGTTACAAAACTCCATTATGATTGGAAAGATTTTCTGGGCATTGAGAAACATACCTATGAACAAGCGTTAAGATTGGGTGTCGGCGTCTGTGATGTTTATGCAAACCGTGTGTCCGAAGTCTTAACAAGGGCGGGATACAATGTAGAAAAGTGGTCTTCCTCAAGAATAGGCGCCCATGCGTGGAATCATGTCCGATTGCCGAATGGCAAAATACTATATATTGATGCCACATGGTACGATAACTGCTATGACAATCATCCGACAATAGAAAATCAAGAAGCCTATTCTCCTTATTACATAACCTATAATCAGGCTTTTTTTGAGCATGGTTATGGCGGAACTATTGATATGCACGGCGGCTGGCGCGACGCTTCTAGGGTTGTTAATAACGCTCATTAAGACCGCGCTAAAATCTTCGCCCCATAGTCTGACTCGGAGTCATATTACGGTCTGACTCGGAGTCATATTACGGTCTGACTCGGAGTCATATTACGGTCTGACTCGGAGTCACATTACGGTCTGACTCCGAGTCGGCGGTGGTCGGTGTCTGACACTACCCGCCCACCGTGTCTGACACCACTCGCCCACCGCGTCTGACACCACCCGCCCACCGCATCTGACACCCCCCGCCCGCCGTGTCTGACACCACCCGCCCACCGCGTCTGACACCACTCGTCCGCTGTGTCTGACACCACCCGCCCACCGCGTCTGACACCACGTAACCGTATTGAGGGGTGGCGGAATACCCGCCGAAGGCGGGTATGGAGACAGGGGGGCGCACCACAAGGACATCTGTGTGCCGACCTCCGTTTAGGGAAAGACGCGCCCCCCTCCTACTAATGAGTAGGTAGTAGGTAGCAGGTAGCAGGTAGCAGTTAGCAATTAGCAGTTAGCAGAGAGTAGTTAGCAGAGAGTAGTTAGCAAAGAGCAGTTAGCAGAGAGTAGTTAGCAGAGAGTAGGGAGTAGGGTGTCAGACAACGAGTAGGTTCCGCTTGTTTACAAGCGTAACCGTCAAGACGGGGACAGCGGCGCCCCCTTTCGGATAACACCCCGTATGAAGTATTTAAACAGGCTTTGCCTGCGAAGGGTGCTTTCAAACAATGACCGTTTTGTATATAATACATAAGACATGGACTATAGAAAACTGTTATTGAAGATAGCGGAAAATTGGCCTGCAAAGGTGCTTTCCATTGCGTTTGCTATTGTGCTTTTCGTGTTTCATCGGACAAGCACTATGGCGGAACGCTTTTTCTCTGTGCCGTTAAAGGTGGAAACAGAGGGAAGCTATACGCCGTCAAGCCCTTATGAATACAATATCCGCGTGAGTATGCGGGGGGAAACGAATAGTATCTACCCGATTCTTGAGAACGACATCGAGGCGTTTATCGACATGAAGGATAAAGGCAAGGGTTTCTATCGCTTGCCTGTCCAGATTCGCAAGAAAGGCACAGCCATAGGCGTTGACCCGCTCGAAATAGCCGTCGATCCTCTGGAAGTGGCTCTGTCTATAGACTACAAGGTGAGTAAATACGTGCCGCTCACGGTAAACACGAGGGGTTCTCCCAAAAACGGCTTCGAGGTGGCGTCCTCGACGATCACGCCAAATCAAGTGGTGATTGACGGTCCTTCCGATGTCGTTGCAAACATTACGGAGCTTTTTACCGAAGACATTAGTATTGACGGCAGGGACGAGGACTTTTCCGTTGTGGTGAATATCTTGAATAGCGAGCCGCTTGCCATAGTTCGAGGAAACGGCTCCGCGGAATATAAGGGCTTTATTCAGCCAATCATATCACAAAAGGTTTTAGACCAACTGCCTATTGCCGTGCAGGGTTTGGACGGTAGTCAGACTGCGGAATTGGACGTCAAAACAGGAAGTATCACGCTTTTGGGTAAACAGCAGGCGCTTGAGGATTACGCGGCGTCTCTTCCTTCGACAAGTCCCACGGTCTTGAGTGTAGATTGTTCCACTGTCCGCGGCGCGGGCGTCTATGAACTGCCGATTACAGCTTCGATTCCTCTGGAGTTTAGCGTCGTGGAACTGAGTCCGCAAACCGTCTCGGTGCGGGTCTTCGCTCAAGAAGAGTAAGGCATTAGGAGGATAGAAATGCTGGGGGGAATAGGGGTTGATATAGTTAAGGTGAAGCGGTTTGAACGGTGGCTTACAAACCCAGGTCTTCTGCATCGGTTCTTTCACGAGAGAGATCTGGAGTTTGCTTTGTCGCAAGGCGTGGGAGTAACGCAATCTCTTGCGGGGCGTTTCGCCGCGAAAGAGGCTTTCATTAAGGCGCTTAATACGGATTGTCTCGCTATAGCTCGTCTCCCTAGCTTTTCCTTTAAAGATATTTACGTGTGTAAAGACGGATGCGGCAAGCGTAGGCTGGTGTTGCCGGATGTGATAAAGTCTGTTCTTAAAGAGAATGACATTGATAAAGTGCATCTGTCGATTTCCCACGAAAAAGATTTTGCTGTCGCCGTCGTCATCATAGAAAGGGAGGAATCTTGACAAAACAGAAGGTTATCGTACATATATCGTTGATCGCCTTGTTCGCGGCTTTGACCGCGGCAGGAACGTTTATCACTTTCCCTCTGGGGCCGGTGCCTATTGTCTTGCAAAATATGTTTGCGATGTTGTCAGGTCTGCTGATGGGTCCCTTCTTGGGAGGCGGGGCGGTTCTGCTCTACCTTGCGGCAGGAGCGATAGGCGTGCCTGTGTTCGCGGGAGCGACAGGCGGCTTTGTCAACTTTCTTTCGCCTTCCGGCGGGTATCTCTATGGCTACTTCTTGTCCGCGGTTATAGCGGGACTCATCGCGGGAACACCCCGCTTGGGAGTTAAAACTCCGTTGTGGCGCATCGTCATCGCGGGCGTATTGGGGATGCTTGTGATCTATATACCCGGCGTCATTCAGCTCAAAATCGTCTTGTCCTGCGGATGGTTAGACGCTTTCGTCTTTGGCTTCTTCCCTTTCCTTATCGGAGACTCCATAAAATGCGCGGCCGCGGTCGCTATCTCATTCCGACTGAGACGGCTCATCGCCAATCATCTGTAGCCCGTGGACTCGCGGGGATAGCCGTGGACTTGCGGAGACTAGCCGTGAAGTCGCGGGCTGTAGCCGTGAAGTCACGGGCTATAGCCGTGGGCTTGCGGGGACTAGCCGTGGAGTCGCGGGCTGTAGCCGTGGAGTTGCGGGGACTAGCCGTGGACTTGCGGAGGTTAGCCGTGGACTCGCGGGCTATAGCCGTGGAGTTGCGGGGGACAGCCGTGGACTCGTGGGTTTTAGCCGTGGACTTGCGGGGGATGGCCGTGGAGTCGCGGGGGATAGCCGTGGAGTCGCGGGGGATAGCCGTGGACTCGCGGAGGTTAGCCGTGGGCTTGCGGGGACTAGCCGTGGAGTCGCGGGGACTAGCCGTGGACTCGCGGGGGATGGCCGTGGACTCGCAATAGGTATTTAATATGGAAAAGATATTCTCCCTGCGTAATATTTCAAAGAAATTCCCGAATAAGGGGGTTGTTCTGGAAAATGTAAGCCTTGATGTGTTTGAAGGCGAATGTCTTGTGCTTGCCGGCGCAAACGGCTCTGGAAAAACGGTGCTTATGCGGGTTGCTTGCGGGCTTATAGAACCAGACGCGGGGGAAATTCTGTTCCGAGGAGCGCCTATCAGTAAGGCAAGGCGCGGCTCTGTCGGTATGATTTTTCAGGAGGCGGATAGCCAAATTCTGGGGGAAACTGTCGCTGAAGATACGGCTTTTGGGCCGAAAAACCTGCGTCTTTCAAGAGAAGAAGTCAAAAGGCGGACGGATATTGCGCTTTCAGCAATGGGATTGGCGGAAAAACAGGGATATTCGCCGCGCCGTCTGTCCGGCGGTGAAAAACGTCGACTCGCAGTCGCCGGCGTTCTGGCTATGGGTTGTGAGACGATTGTCATGGACGAGCCTTTTGCTAACCTCGACTGGCAGGGCGTCCGCCAAGTGCTCGAAATTGTCGTACAAATGAAGACGCAAGGCAAGACTCTGATAATTCTGACCCACGAGCTTGAAAAGATTCTCGCTTTTGCGGACAGGCTTGTCATACTTGGACAGGGCGGCATCCGCGACGACGGCAAACCCGCCGATGTACTTGACCGACTTGACCCAAGCTGGGGCGTGCGTGACCCCCGCGTATCTTACACGGCAATTACGGACTGTACATGGCTGTAATTTCGTTTTCCTACCAATTCGGCAACTCTCCCCTTCACCGATTGTCTCCATTAGTGAAATTCTTGGGGCTTGTCGGAGTATCGGCGGTCTCTTTTACTGTCTTCCCTTGGGGGTTTGCTTTTTCGGCAGTGGTTATCTTCAGTGCGGCTTTTATCGCTCGTGTGCGTATTGCGGAGCTTTTTCGGGGATGTACGGGGCTTGTCTTTTTGTCCGCGCTCACTGTGCTTTCCCGCTCATTCACTCATACGCCTTTGAATTGGAACATAGATGGGTTTTTAAGCGGGCTTACATTTGGGATGGGGCTGTTGGTTTCGTTTATAGGTACGAAACTGTTTTTTACCACGACTACGATGACCCAGTTGAGAGATACACTTGACCGTATTCCTTTCCCTTGGTTCCGGCGATTCAGTTTGTATCTGACGCTGATGCTTGGGTTTTTGCCGCGTTTTCTTGAGCGGTGGGAGACGGCGGAACTTGCGTACAAAGCGCGGGCTGGCAGGAACGGTGTCCGCAAACTATTTGCTGTAACGCCTCTTGTCATAGAGCTTATGGTAGAGGCGGCTGTGGAGACTGCGGTCGCTCTTGAAGCGCGCGGCTGGGAATAGAGTGGTATTCACGGATTAGTTGAAGAAAAGGCAGAGTCCTGACACATGGGTTGCGCCAGCGTTTTTGAGCGCCGCGGCGCATGCGTCCATTGTAGCGCCCGTAGTGAGTACGTCGTCAATCAAGATGATCTCTTTCGGCGGTTGTCTGTAACATTTTATGCGGTTCAAAAGATTGGTACGGCGCTCTTTGCCGTCAAGTTCCTTTTGTGATCTTGACGGTAGGCGTTTGAGGCATCTTTCAATGCTAACACCCTCTATCTTTTCCAACTTCTGCGTCAGACATTCAATTTGATCGAATCCTGTGTGTTTGATTTTCCCTGGGCGCGGCGGTACCGGCATTAGAGTCGAAGTCTTCAATGTCCCTTCAGGGAAAAAAGCAAGTCCTTCAAGCAATTTTTCTACCAGAAAATTGCCGACGCAGACTCTTTTGTCGAATTTGAAGGTAGTGAGCAGTTTGCGATATTTACCTGTATAAGGGAATAATGTAATAAGTTTGTCGAAATAGTACGTCTCACGGTTTCTGCACTGGAGGCAGAGTTTTATTTCGGAGATGAGCGGCCGTCCGCATATCTCACAACGCGGCTCTTCATCTATGGTCAAGGTCTTTCTGCAATTATCACAAATGCCGAACCATGCATCTTCCGCGTTAAGAAGCATTTTATTGCAAATGGCACATCCTGCGGGGAAAAGTATCTCCCGCATAAGTGCGGGTATATGTGAAAAAATCATATTAAGAAGTGTTGTGAAGTGGGTGTGTGGAGGAGGGAGAGCCTGGCGATGACCTACTTTCCCGCCGGAGGGCAGTATCATCGGCGCGGGAGGGCTTGACTTCCGTGTTCGGGAAGGGAACGGGTATGACACCTCCGCCATAATC